>DATDZG010000021.1:0-15176 GCA_035288805.1 Candidatus Nanoarchaeia archaeon | reverse complement strand
GTTAAACCCAATATCGGAATTAATGAAGGTCAACAAGTTCAGGATCAAACTCTAACTGGAATTTCTGAACAAGTTGATCAAGGAGCTAACACTTCTGGGCAAGATCTTATCCTGGATAATCCTCTTGGACAAAAAGAAGAGGTAATTACATTGCATCCCCAAGAAGAATCTAATATTAACTGGGGGGTTTATTTGAGCTATGGTTTTGCTGTTGTGTTGATTATTGCTTTTGTTTTCTATATGCATTGGGTGAGGAAGAAAAATGCTTCTTGAAGAGGATAAAATGGCTACTATCTGAGAATTATTAATATCTCTCTTATCTTTTTGCCCCTATGTAGCCATAGTGTATAATATACTATACATTTAATGATTATTTTTGTATATTTTATTATACTCTTTATATGTATATTATAAAATACAAATATTTATAAATATTGTCTATTATACTATACGTTTATGGAAGAACTCAATATTCTTAGAATTTTAAATAAGTACAATCCTTGGTGGAGTAATAAAGATATCCCTCCCTCCAAGATTAACGAATTTAAGAGGGGTGATTTTTATGTCATAAAAAAATTGTTAGAAAAAAGGGAGATTATTTCAATTATTGGTCCAAGAAGAGTGGGTAAAACAATCATGATGCATCAATTAATTAAAGATTTACTTTCTTCTGGTGTTGATGCAAAAAGGATTTTATATTTGTCTGTTGATGAAATTGAGTTAAAAAATGTAGATACTCAATTTAGCGAAATACTTGATACTTATTCTAAGTATGTTATTAAAACTCCTCTTGATTCTTTGAATGAAGTTCATTATTTATTTCTTGATGAAATCCAAGAAGTGCCTGACTGGGGGAAAATATTAAAAAATTGGTATGACCTAGGTTATAATATTAAATTTGTAATCTCTGGTTCATCCTCAATTTGGATTACAAAAGGCACTGAAGAATCCTTGCTAGGAAGAATTAGCTCTACGATTATGATGCCCTTAAAATTTTCTGAAGTTTTAAGATATAAAGGGATAATTCCTCAAGACAGTTATAAAAAAAGAGCAGAATTAAAAGAAGGTTTAATGGGGGCTGTACAAAAAGATGATTATACTCTATGGGTAAATTCTCTTAAAGATTTTGCAGGTTATTTTACTCCTTTGAAAGAAAAAATTCAAATTGAACTCCATAGGTATTTAACTGTTGGCGGGTATCCTGAATTTCTTGATGAAGAAGATTATACAAAGATTAGCGAGGCTATAAGAGATAAGATAAAGTTAATTTTCTTTAAAGATATCGTGAGATACTTTAGAATAAGAAACCCTGATGTATTGGAGGATTTGTTTAAATTAATTTCAAAGGATTCTGGAGGAAGTTTTAACTTAGCAAAAACTGCTGAATTATTAGATATTCAGAGACCGACCCTGAGAGATTATTTAAATTATTTAACGAAAGCCTACTTAATCCAGAGTTCGCAATTTTATTCTGTGAATAGAAAAAAGAGAATTAGAAAACAAGATAAAGTTTATGTTCTTGATGCGGGAATAAGGAATGGGATTATTGATTATTTGGATGAAAATTTAATAAAAGATGAAGGTGAATTAGGGAGGGTTGTTGAGGGGGTATTGTTTGATCATTTAATAAGGTTTAAGTTTAATTTAGAGAGAGGACCAGAACCAGAAATCTTCTATTGGAAAGGTAAAAAGGAAATAGATTTTGTTTTACAAGTTAAAAGAAAACCCATCCCCATAGAATCAAAATTCCGTAAAAAGATTTCTGGAGAAGTTTATGATTCTATTGAGCTTTTTTTATCAGAGAATAATTCACCATTTGGGATAGTAGTTACTAAAGATGATTTTAAAATTAGAGATAAAATAATAGATGTACCCCTCTGGATATTTCTTCTCATGGTGTGAGAGAATATGAATGCTATCTTGCTTTTCTTGCAGCTTTTATTTCTGCAGCTAATTCCTTAGTTGTAATGCCTTTTTTCTTAAATTCTGCGGTGAACTCTTTCATCAAAGATTGCATTCTTGTTTTCATTTCTTCCTCTTGCAACCTCTTCAAAAGTATTGTATCTTTATCATTGACCATTACAAACTTATCTTTTTGGTTTAATCTCATTTCTTCTCTCATGTTCTTAGGTATAACTAACTGCCCTTTGCTTGATAAATTTACTACTTCTATCATTTTGCCTCCTGTAAGTCTTAGCTTACTGTAAGTTAAAACTTACTTATAAACTTTTCGTTAGAGTTTGCTGGAAAAAAAGAGGAAGAATTTTTTAGGTTATAGCTTGTTTACATTGAAGTTTTTATTTTCTTATCAGCTAGGAGCAGAACATTTAATCCATTTTTGTAATCCTCAATACTTTCTTCTGATTTAATGCCTTTGGCTGCCGCCTCATCCATCATCTCACTTACTGTTAATCCTGCAATGTTTGCTGCTTTATCTAGAGAGGTTTTACCTTGTTTATACAATTCTAAGCCTTTTTCAAGCTGTAATTTTTTCCAGCCTTCTCTTACTAATAATTTTAATGCATGTGTTTTGTCTGTCTGCTTTTCTTCAGCTAGTTTATCTACAAACTCCATTATCTGAGGTTCTATTCGTGCTCCTAAAAATATTTTTTGTTTATTCATCTTCAATATCTCCTTTTGCTCTTTCCATTAAAGAATCTTCAAACCAGCCTATTTTCTTTAATATTTCTAATGAGTTTAAGGCTTTCTCTTTTGAAATATGTTTAAGGTTATATAATGCTACAACTACTTCAACACTTCCGATGAGTTTTAATCCATAAAATTTTGCTGTTTTCCTTCCTTGCTTGTTATCGGTGAGAATAATCCTTTCTGGTGTGGTTAATGCTAATGTTATTGCTTCTGATTCTCCTTTTCCAAGTCCGAAATCCTTTGAAAGCTTTTCAGTTATTTGTGGCTTGGATATCTTTTTGACTGTGATCTTCTTTTCATTTATTAGTTTCTCTGTTAATAATGCATCAAATGATGATTTCTCTTTTCCAGCCATTATCTCGTTATACACTTCTGAAGGGATGACAATATTTCTTCTTTTTGTAAATTCTTCCAGTACTGATGATTTCGCTAATAAAATAATACT
Organism: Candidatus Nanoarchaeia archaeon; assembly: GCA_035288805.1. GTDB lineage: Archaea > Nanobdellota > Nanobdellia > SCGC-AAA011-G17 > GW2011-AR20 > DATDYH01. Next base: position 12,082 of record DATDZG010000021.1, on the reverse strand, counting down.
GCATGCATCTCCTATTATCATGTTAAACAAAATAAAATATTGTTAAATATATAAGCTTTTTGGTTCTTAGCATAAGATTTTATTGATTCTTGCTTTTATATTTTATATGTATTGGGTGAGGAAGAAAAACGTTTCTTGAGGATTGTTATTATCTCTGTTATTCCTCTGTCTCTTGATTATTTAATCTGCTTTAAGGTATGGGCACATTTTACCGAAAGTTTTATATATCATGTGCCCATATAACTTATATGGGATACTTAGAGAGTATTAAACAGAATAAAAAAGAGTATTATTATCTTACTAAAAATATCAGGTTAGGTTTGGATAAGTGGAAAAAGGTAAGAATTTTCTTAGGAGATAAAAAACCTTCAAAAAAGGAACTAAAAAAATATGCTGGAAGACTGGAGGATAAATCAAAACCATTTTTAAAATTCTCAAACTATACTTATTTGTCTGAGCATGATGCTGAAACTTTGCAGGATTTAAAAGAGAGTTATACTATGTGGCTTAAACATGTTCCAAAAGGTGTAAGAGATAAGCTTGATGAAGATTTTGTAATACGCTTTACTTATAATAGCAATGCGATTGAGGGCAATAGGCTCACTTTAAGACAAACTGCTTTAATCTTAAAAGATAAAGTAATTCCTTCTGGAATAAGGGCTGGAGATTACAATGAAGCAATAAACGGGAGGGAATGTTTGAACTTTCTTAAACGCTATAAAGATGATTTGAATAAAAAATTCCTTGAAGAAGTTAATGGAATTTTAACAAAGAATACTGATGTTGTTTATTCTGGGAGAATACGTTTTTTTGATGTGCAAATTCATGGTTCTATTCATATTCCTCCTCCTCATGCTGATGTTGAAAATCATCTCAATAATCTCTTTAAGTGGTATAGTGTGAATAAAACAAAACTGCATCCCTTTGAGCTTGCCTCTATTGTCCATGCGAAACTTGCATGGATTCATCCCTTTGAGGATGGGAATGGGAGAACTGCAAGAACAATTATGAATTTTATCCTGATGAAAAAAGGATTCCCGATGTTCTTTATTCCTTTTGAGAAGAGAGAAGAGTATTATAGGTCATTAGACTTTGCCGATAAGAGTGATTACAAAGAGTATGTTTCGATAATGTTAAAATTGATTATAGACCAAGTAAGAGGATATGGGCACAAGAAAAAATAATAATCCTTAAATTGTGCACATACGATTCATTACCACTTTAGTTTTTTATTGTGGATGTTGATTCTTTTTCTTATGATTCTTTTTTTTACCATTGTAAAGATTATAATTAACAATCCCAAAATTGTTAAAAATACTCCTAGTTTCTTTGCTGGAGTTCCTGAGTATGTTAATGTAACCTGGTCTTGCTCTGGATAAATCAGCATGAATGCTGGGGATACTAAATAGATTTTCTTTGCTCCCTGGACTTTCCATCCGGGATGATATGATATTTTGATGATTAAAGGTTTGTTGAGGCAGGTTGTTTGGATTGTTATTTTTTCATCTTCTATAGATTCTTGAATTTTACAATCTTGTTTTACTGGAATTGGCTTCATCTGTGATAGATTAGTTATTTTATATTCGGATGCTTCTTTGTCAAAGACCAAAGGTATTGAATTGTTTGCGTATCTGAACCAATCGTAAGATGCTTGCTTCCATGAATCTGTTTCAAAATACAAAGGATAATATTTTGATAATGTTACATATTTGTTTTCATTTGTTTTTAATTCGTAAATTTCATAATTTTCAATTGAGATTAATAATGAATATTCTTTGCTTGAATTAAAATTGCGTTTTGCCTCTTTTGAAACAGCTATGATGTATTGTACGTTAAACAATTTTAAATGCTCTGTTCCTTTAGTTATGTTCATACTTGTACAGGGATATAAGTTCCAAAAGGGGCATGATTGCTCCTTAGAGATTTCTGCTTGTAAATAGAAAATAAATGGAGATGAAGGAGAGGCTTGCATATACAATCCTTCCAATGTCTGCCTATGGGCAAAGAAAGGCAGCGATTCAAATGCCCTTGTTGTTCCAAAATCATTATGTGTTGAGGAGTGTTCAAACATAACTCTTGGGTCCTGCAATGAGCCCTGGACTGCATTGTTGATTTTCATGAATTTTTGATATTCCGGCTTGCTTTCAAATCCTGAATAATTCCATTTAATCCATCCTGGAATAAATGTTACTGTAGATGCTACTATCGTGAATATTAGTATTGCGATTAAAAAAATTGCGATTGTTTGGTATTTTTTTATTTTTTGCATGAGGAGATAGACTCCAAATGCTGCTGTGAATGTTATGTAAAACTGGATGAAAGAAAGAAAGCGTATATCAATCAGATTGATGTAATTGGCAATTAGGTAAAAAAACGTGCTTATCATCAATGGGAAAAAGAGGTATAAATGAATATCTTTTAATTCTTTGTTGTAGACAAGGTAAATGAAAGTTGCTAAGGTTATTATTAAAAAAGGAATTAACGTGTTTGGAAAGACTTCTGAGAATGAGTTGATTGTCCATGGGATATTATAGGGGGTTGTGAATTCTAATCCTGATAGGAAATGAAGAATCCAGAATGCTAATAACAGAAAAGCTAGACCATACACTTTGAGTAGGTATTTGAAGTTTGTTTTGGTGCTGCCGATTAATAGAATTGATGAGGAGATTGAGATAATAAATAAGGTGTAAACGTGGGTTAGGCCAATTGCTGTTAATAATAATGAATTTCTGATTATATACTTCTTCTCTGTTATCCCTTGATATAATGCTCCAAAGAAAATCATTGCTAGTGCTAAGCTTAGACTGTGTGAGAATTCTCCTGCCAATGTTGATGGTATGTTTCCTCCCCACATTGAGTTTGCTTCCATGAAGAGAAATGGCAATGTGAATAATGAAGCAAGAATTGGAAGAGGATGCTTGAATTTCATGTATTTGTAAGAAAGATAAACTGCCAATGGCAAGAGAAATGTTCCTAGGACTGTAATTAATTTGAATGCGATTTGCAGAGGGATTAAATAGCTTAAGACTGCTATAAGAATGAAAGCCAGAGGGAAGTAAAACTGGAATAATGGGGTGCCTGCGTAATTTCCTTGCGTCCAACCGGAGATTTTTCCTTTTGGCAATAAATTATCTCTTAGATATTCTGCTGTTGGATAATGAGAAGCTGTATCTCCTCCGGAAGTGATTGTTTTTGTTAACAATAGTGAAGGTTTGAAGTAGAATAATAAGAAGATGAGGATTGAAAGCAGGATTACAATATCCAGAATTGTTTGTTTTTTCACAAAACTCTTGAGTATCGGTGTTATTTAAATTTTATGGAGCTTTTTTCTTTTCAAAAAGAAAAAGCCTCTGAAAAAAGAAAATAAAAAATGTTTATATACCTCTTCATCTTTTTTCTTTGTATGAAAAAAAATGGGTTTTTCTTTTCTATGGATGCTTTCCTTGCATTAATCTTATTTGGAACTTTTCTTGCATTGATTTATTCTTATTACGTTGGCAATCCTAAATTAGACCAGCCATTCTATTTTTCAGAAGATGTCTTGGATGTTTTTTCCAATGTTAAGATTAATGAATTAGATTTAAACCAGTATCCTGAGATTACGAAGCTTATTAATAATAATATCATCACGAATCAGGATAAAACTATTTTTGAGGTGCTGATTGAATTGAATAACAAAGATCCTCCTGATGTAGATAATTCTCGGGTTATGGTTGAGGAGATTGTTTCAGGGATTATTCCTGCACAATATGGGTTTTCTTTGGAGTTTAATAAAAATCCTGTTTACAATAATGACCCTAGCAAGCAGGTTACCAATGCTATTGCAAGGCAAAGATTGATTATAGGTTGAACTATTTGTAATAAAGAATTAATTCTTAAGAAGTTTCTTTTTCTTCATAAGATAGGTGTTGAGTGCTTCCAGTTCTTTTTCATAATATGATACCAACTCTAATTTTCCTTCTTTTTTAGCCTGCTCTAACTTGAGTTTATGCTCCTCAATTCTTTCTTGGAGACTTGTTACGGATTTTTCAGCTCTTTTTTTGCGTTTCATGCTTGAGTAAGGAAAGAAGCTTTTCCACTTCTTGTTTTTTTATTTTATTTTTTGCTGGTTGATTATTTCTAATGGTTTGATAGATACTATAGAGAGTATTTGGCCTACTTATCCCTTTTCTTTTTAGCTCTTCTTTAAACTGCTTTTTATGGTAAGAAATGTTTTTTTCTATGCATTTCAACATGTACATTTCTCTTAATCTTAACATCAAGGAATAAATGCATGCATAGTTCTGAAAATTTTCATTTTCCTGAGAAATAAATTCTTCGTTTATTTTTATGACGCTTCTTATAGTTTCAAGAACAAAGCTTTTATCAAGATGTTTTGGGATGCTTGATTTTAACTCTTCAAGCAACTTCTTATTGAGTATAGGTTTGGCTTCTTTTACTATTAACACTAAAAAAGGATTGCTCTGCATATTTTGTATAAATCCCTCTTTTGTTACTATTGAAATTTCAAATCCTTTTCTTTCTATAGAAAACTTCTCATCTGCTATTATCAGTATATCAATGTCAGAACCTTCTTCTTGCTCGTTTCTTGCATGACTGCCATAAAGGTATATCCCTTGGATATTTTCTAGACTGGGTAAGAGAAAGTCGAGGATTTCTTCTTTGAGAGAACGTTTAGGCAGGGTAATTACCACTTCTCTTCCTATCCATGCCTTGGGAGTGTAAACAATACTGCCATTTCCAAAAGGCATTACCTGTTTCCTGATTTGTTCCTGTTCTATCATGTATATACTAAGTATATACTTGTTTATAAGGCTTTTGTTTTGGTGTTTATAGAAACTCTGTACGCTTTTTTAGAATAAATTCACTCAATTTAAAGTAAAATCTTATGGGGAGCAAGATGGTATTTACAATAAGGACCCTAGCAAGCAGATTACCAATGCTATTGCAAGGCAAAGAATTATTATCGGATAAGCATTTTTCTTTAAAAAAGAAAAATCCTTAAGGCAACACAAAGGTTGCCGAACAACCTTGGTGCGCCATTTGTCAAAGACAAATTAGCGAAAGAAACATAAGGGAAAAACCTTAAGGCAAAAAGAAACAGAGTGGGAAAAATCCTGTGCGGCTATTATGCACAAGGTGTTGTTGAATAATAGATTTTGTGCTTGCTGTCTAACTTAAAGTTTGCTCCGTATCCCTCGACATTGCATGAAACTGGCTGGTCACCAAAAGCTCCCCAGTAATAGAAATCAACATTTGAGAGTGTTGGAGTTGGGTCAGCTCCAAGGGAATCTGGCAATACCCTTTCTATTCCATTAACATCATTCTTGAAATCTCCTGACATTCTTTGGAGGAAATTAGGACCATCGCCATGGGCAATGAATTGCTCACTTGATATCAAATCGTTTAAATAGTCCTGTTGACCGAGCTGATAATTTTGCGGGTTTGCGTATTTTTTAATAGGTAAATCCTCTCCAAGTTCTTTTAAAGTGAAAGGGTCTGAGTAATCTGTCACATAGAGCTTTGTTTTGATAACTTTTGCTTCTCCAAGATTCCAGGTTACTTCACTTTTTAATGGATCTTTATTATCTGTTACGATGGCATTTTTTAAAGTTAATGAAACTTCCATTTCCCAGGGAGAAATTTGAGTTATTGAAATGTCTTGTGGTTGGATGGGTTTGTCGTAGATAAGAATGATGTTGTTATCCTGGGCTACCTTCTCGACAATCTCTAGGGTTTTTGAAATTGTTAGTTTATCTGCATTTGGTATTATTGTGTTTGAGACTAATTTCCCATTATAGATTATTGATTTAAACTCTATTGGATAACTTGGAATATATTGCCTTGAACCTTGAGCAGTATAGTTAAGAGAGGAAAGAATAACATGTTTTGAAGATGCTTGCAAGGCTCTGCCTGCAATTGCGTCAAAAGATTTAACAAAAGAGTTTAATCCTGCTAATTTTGCATTGGATTTTGATGATTCTTCTGTTTGCTGTATCCCTATTTTTGAGACAAATGCTACAAGAAGAACAATTATCAGCAAAATAGCTATAAAGGTGAAGAACATCCCTCTTTTGTTCATCTTGGTGATAATTGGCAAGGATATAAAGAGTTTACTATTCCTGATTAACTGTCTTGGTTAAAACCAAAAATTTATATAGAAACCTTTCTTCAAATTGCTTATGAAAGAGGTTAATATAGAGACTGCTGTGGACTCTTTGGTCAAGCTGGTAAATGATAAAAAAATTATTGCCCTGGATGAGGCTGCCAAAATTCTAGGGGTTCCTGAAAACATTGTTAATGAATGGGCAAGCTTTCTTGAAGAAGATAAAATAATGAAGATTGATTATAAATTGACTAAGCCTTTCCTTAAGGCTGCTGAAGACACTGTTAAAATAGCGCAGGATTTTGAGGATATAACCAGTGAGAGGGAAAACATGATTAGAAAGCTCAGTTATATGCTGACTGCTATAAAAAGAAGAGAGTTAAAACCAAGCATGCAGATAAAAACTATTGAGGATGTCAAGAAGATACTCAACAGCAAGGACAGAGCTAAGGATGATGTGCTGAGTGCGCAGAGATTTGTGCTTGAGAAAGGAATTACTGATTTGATTAATATACTGAACAGCATTAAGGATATTAAAAAGCTAAGAGATATTTCAAAACAATTTGAAGAGCTGGATAAAAAAAGAGCTATCTTTGAAAAAGTTTAAAAGAGCTTTTCTTTGGAAAAGAAAGACTTGGAAGAAAAGCTCGTAAAAAAAATAAAAAGAGGTGTGTATGGCTGTAGTTGATACGTATGGATATAATTCTGGAAATATTCCTGTAAGTGTAAGCATTGAAACTGACAAAGCTGAGTTTGTGATGCTTTATAAGATTACAATAAGCCAGATTAGTGCTACAACAGAGATTATTCTTGAGAAAATAAGGAATGAACTTGTTGATAAGGTAAAATTAGAGATTGGAGATGTTACAGATACTAAAAAATTTGATACCTTAAAAATGAGGTTTCAAAAAACAATTATTACTCTGATTAAGAAGTATCTGCCTGATTTGAGCGAGGAAACTCTGGATTTCTTTACAACTTATTTAATGCATAAAAGCTTCGGGCTTGGAAGGATTGAATTGCTGATGAGCGATACAAATTTAGAGGAGGTTGTTGTTAATAATGCTGAAGAGCCTGTCTGGGTTTATCACCATAAACATGGATGGCTGAAGACAAATATTGATTTGGATAACGAGGAGTTGATTAAACATTACTCTACTGTGATTGCCAGGAGAGTTGGAAGAAGTATTACGTTGTTAAGTCCTTTGCTGGATGCTCATCTGGAAGGAGGGGACAGGGTTAACGCCACTTTACAACCTATATCCACAAAGGGAAATACAATAACAATAAGAAAGTTTGCTGCAAAACCAATTACAATTACAAATTTTATTTTAAACAGAGCAATTTCTGTCAATGCCGCTGCATTGGTCTGGCTTGCTATGGAGTATGAGATGAGTGCTTTGGTTTCTGGCGGGACAGCATCTGGAAAAACGAGTTTTTTAGGTGCTTTGTGCAGTTTCTTTCCTCCTAATCAGAGGATTATCTCGGTGGAGGACACGCGTGAGGTTCAACTCCCTAAATATTTGCACTGGATTCCTATGAATACAAGAGAGGCGAATGTTGAAGGCAAAGGTGGGGTGGAGATGCTTGATTTGATTGTGAATACATTAAGAATGAGGCCTGACAGGATTGTTGTTGGAGAAATCAGAAGGAAGAAAGAAGCTGAAACTTTATTTGAGGCTATGCACACTGGACATAGTGTTTATGCTACTGTGCACGCGAATAATGCTGAAGAGACAATTAACAGACTGACTAATCCTCCAATTGAGATTCCTAAATCTTTATTGCCTGCTGTGAGCTTGATTGTTAATATGTACAGAAACAGGAGAACAGGTGTAAGAAGAATATTCCAGGTTGCTGAGATTACTGAAGATTCAAGAGCTAATGTTTTGCTGCAATTAGACTTGAAACAGGATAAACTGGTAAATGCCAACCCTTCTCAGAAACTGATTCCTGATTTGCAAACCCAGACAGGATTGACACAACAGGAGATTGATAAAATATTGGAAGAAAAAGGAACCATACTGAAGTGGCTTGCAAAAAACAACATTGATAGTGTTGATGGAATCGGAAAAGTTGTTGCTACTTATTATACAAATAAAGACAGCTTGTTAACTTACCTGAAAAATGCTTAGTAAAAAAATTGCCCAATCATTTCCAACGTTGAAGTTGAGTTTACTACAGGCTGGAATGGATATTGAACCTTACAAGTTTGTGCAGAAAAATCTTGTTATGGCTTTTTATCTTGCATTTACAATGGCTGCTGTTTCTGGATTGGTTTTGTTTAAGGCGAAGCCAGAGCTTTTGCTTGTTGCACTTTTAATTTTTCCTATTATGTTTTTCATTGGATTTTTATTTTTTATGAATTCTCCTACAATAAAATCAAAGAAAAGAGTTAAGGAGATTGACAAAGAAGTTGTTTTTGCAGGAAGATTTTTATTGATTGAATTAAGCGCTGGTGTTCCATTATTTGATGCCCTGAGCAATGTTGCCAAGAGCTATAAGGGGATTGGAAAATATTTTCAGGAGATTGTAGACAGAGTTGAGATTGGAAAGCCTATTGATGTTGCAATCAATGAGGTTATGGAGATTACCCCAAGTGATAATTTCAGGAAAATTGTCTGGCAGATTATGAATAGTTTAAGGACGGGTGCTGATGTTTCTGTTGCTTTGGAAAGCATTGTTGAGCAGATTTCAAGAGAGCAGATAATTGAAGTTAAGAATTATGGCAAGAAGCTTAATCCGATGGTTATGATGTATTTGATGATGGCCGTTATTGTTCCTAGTTTAGGTGTTACTATGCTAAGTTTGATGAGCAGTTTTGTCGGAATACAATTAAGCACGCAGCATTTAATTATTATTGCTTTTGGAGTTTTTGTTGTCCAGGCTGGGTTTTTAATGGCTATTAAAGGTTCAAGACCGGGGCTGGAAATATGATGACAACCTTTTTCTTTTGCGAAAAGAAAAACTTTGTATCCACAAAGAAAAGCATAATGTGTATTCAAAAAAGAAACAGAATGTTTTATATTCAAAAAAAAGAAAAGTTTAATTTTTGGGGAATACAAACACCTTTTTGTAAAAGGGGGTTGTTATGAAAGGATTTGAGAGATTATTTTTGTCTAAAAGCCTGGAAGGGAAATTAAAAATTGAGTTTATAAAATCTGGAATAAAAACCACCCCTATAAAATTTATTAAAAGACTTTTGATTATCTCTTTTGTTTTAAGCCTGATTGGGCTGTTATTTTTTTCAGGGGATTATTTGAAGGGAAGGAGCGTTGCTGAGTTCCCATTGATTTTGATTAATGGGGAGATTATTTCTTTTTTTGCTTCTCTTGGGGTTGTTGGGTTCTTTACATATACCTGGCTGATGGTCAAGAAGAATTCAAGGAAGAAGCAGATTGAAGAGATTTTGGCTGATTACTTACAATTGGTCAGTGCAAATGTCGGGGCTGGAATGCCTATTGACCAGGCATTATGGTATGCTGTCAGAGAAAGATTTGGAATCTTGGTTTCTGAGATGGAGGATGTTGCAAAGAAAACAATTTCCGGGGGAGATTTGAGCGAGGCTTTGATTGATTTTGCTGAAAAGTATGATTCTGACTTGCTGAAGAAAAGTGTTGTTTTGCTTGTTGAAGGTTTGGAAGCTGGAGGAGAGGTTGCTGAACTGATTAACAAAATTGCGTGGAATGTAAGAGAGGTTCAGATTATGAGGAAAGATATCAGTGCTGATGTTGTCACTTATGTTATTTTTATTGGATTTGCGGCTTTGGTTGCAGCTCCTTTATTATTTGCCTTGAGTTATAGAATTAATATTATTATGACGACTTTGCTTTCAGGGATTAATCTTGGCGGGGCTACAGGGGGAGCAAGTTTAGGCGGGAGCCTGGATATTACAAAAATTGGCTCTGGGTTATCTCCTAATAGTTTTAAGAATTTTGCCATCTCAGCATTATTGATTACTTCTGTTATGAGTGCGATGATTATTTCAACAGTAACCAAAGGGAGTATAAAGGGGGGAATAAGATTGATTCCTATATTTGCTGCTGTTTCTTTGTTGTTGTTCTTTATCTTGTCAGCTATATTGACTGCTTTGTTTTCTGGGCTTATTTAGCTTGGAGAAGGAAAGAGTTAAATATTTGGGGAGATTATTATGAGGATGCAAAAGAGAGGTTGTAATAGAGGTCAAGCTGCTACTGAGTTCTTGATGACATATGGGTGGACTATTCTTGTTATTATGCTTGTTGTTGGTTTGTTGTTTGGATTGGGTGTTTTTGACTTAAAAACTCCAAACTCGTGTTTCACTCCTGACCCTTATAAATGCCTTGATATTAAACTTTCTGAGGGAGGGACGTTTACAGCTTTAATTTCAGGTTCTGGAATTGACCCTTCGCCTCCTCCTGTTGGATTTCCTATAAGGAATCGAGTTACAGAGATTAAGATTAATGGGCAGCCTTGCACTCTGCCCGGACCACAAGTTCCTCCTCCTGTTGGAAGTCCTTATTTTGACATGTCCAATGCTGAAGATGCTGCTGCTCAACCTACTTGCACATTGAGTCCTCTGTTGAGCAAGGGAAGCAAGTTTGAAGGAACAATTGTTTTAATCTATCAAAAATATGGTGGGAATCCGCATACTGTGAATGGGGAATTTACAGGCACTGTAGAATAAGCACAACCTTTTTTCTTTTTAAAAAGAAAAAACTTTGTAGTGTTCATCTATGATGAACAAATGTTAAAGTCGTTTCGACATTTAACATATCCATAAAAGAAAATAGTATGAGAAAAGCCTTAAGGGAAAAAAAGGAACAGATGATAGCAAAGTTTATATATTCCCTCAAATTAATAAAAATATCAAAATTAAAAAAGAAGGTGGGAGTTAATGCAAAGTAAAACCATAAAAAATCATTCTTCTAGAAATAATAAAAAAGGTCAGGCAATAAGGGTCACCGGCGTCCCCCTTAACCCTTTTGGAAAAAGCGTTAGCGGAAAAACTACCTTTATCAACCCTGTGCATCCACAGCTCAATGGTTCATTTACCAAGTCTGTGCAACCTTTCCGACGTGGACAGGCAGCAATGGAGTTTTTGATGACTTATGGATGGGCTATCCTTGTTGTTTTAATTGCGGTTGCTGCACTTTATGCTTTGGGTGTTTTCTCTGGTGGTGGAGGGACGAGTTGTAAAGTTGATGCACCTTTTGCTTGTGTTGATGTGCAAGTTCTTTCTACAGGAGCTAGCCAGATGGTTCTTACTTCACAAGGGGCTGTGAGCACTACGGTGAGTGCTACTCCTGGTGATCAAATTGGAGATTGTACTTTGGCTGCTGGTGCTGGAATTACTACCACTCCTATGCTTTTAACATGCAGTCCTGTTCCTGTAAAAGGGCAGAACGTGAAAGGAACATTTACATTAAGCTATAAATTACAGACAAGTCCTTTATTAAAGACTGCTAAAGGAAGCTGGAGTACAACGGTCCAATAGAAAGGATTTTATCCTGTTTTTTTTATTCTAATTATGGAAAAGCCTTTTTCTTTTGCAAAAGAAAAACCCTTGGGAAAAAGAAAAACTAAGGATGCAAACTTATTTGAAAGACCAGAGAATATTGAGATTGTAAATAATAATATATTGATTGCTGATGATGTTAAAGTTAGCAATGATATGTTTTCCAAGACCAGGGGGTTGATGTTTTCCAGAAAATTGAAAAAGGGGCAGGCTTTGTTGCTTGTTGCGGATGAGGAAAACAAAATGGAAACAACCATCCATATGTTCTTTGTATTTTTTCCTATTGATGTGGTTTGGCTGGATAGCAAATTAAAAGTTGTGGATAAGAGAGAGAATGTTAAATCATTTACTCCGTTGATTGTTCCTAAACAGCCTGCAAAATATGTTCTTGAATTGCCAATAAAGACTGGCAGACATATTTATATAGGAGATGTTCTTGAGGTAAATACTAGAAAATGGAAGTAATTGCTATCGGTGGG
>DATDZG010000020.1:0-12778 GCA_035288805.1 Candidatus Nanoarchaeia archaeon | reverse complement strand
ATCGGTGGGTATGATGAAGTTGGCAAAAATATGACTGCTGTAAAGAGCAAAGACGAGATTGTCATATTTGATATGGGATTTTATATGCCTAAACTTCTTGATTTTGAAGAGGGAGATCCAGACCCTAGAGAGTTGTCAACTGCTGATTTAATTAAAAGGGGTGTTTTACCTGACGACAATATTTTGGATAAAGACAAAGATAAAGTTAAGGCAATTATTGTTGGGCATTGCCATCTAGACCATATTGGGGCTGTGCCTTATCTTGCTGAAAAATATGATTGCCCGATTATTGGGACACCTTACACTCTTGGAATATTGCAAACTTTGCTTGAAGAAAGAGATTTGAATTATGAAAAAAGACTCAAGCCTTTGAATTTTAATAGTAAGCTTAAGATTACTCCAAATTTGCAAATAGAGCTATTGCAGATTACTCATTCAACAATACATACTGCTCTTGTTGTTTTGAAGACTTCTGAAGGGGTTGTTGTGTATATGAATGATTTTAAATTGGATAATCATCCTGTTCTTGGGAAGAAGCCTGATTATGACAGATTGGAAGAGATTGGCAAACAGGGGGTTAAAGCTTTGATTATTGATTCTTTAAAAAGCAACAATGAAATGAAAACTCCTTCTGAGAAAGTTGCAAGAGAAATGTTAAAAGATATTATTGCTGGGGTGAGAAGCGAGCATAATGCGATTGTTGTTACAACATTTTCAAGCCACATTGCTCGTTTGAAAAGCATTATTGATTTTGGAAATGGCTTAAACAGGAAAATTATTTTTCTTGGGAGGAGTTTGTTCAAATATGTTGATGTTGCTGAGAGATTACAATTGATTAAATTTAGAGATAAAGTTGAGATTGTTGGCTATAGAAGGCTGGTTGAGAAAAGACTGAAAGAGATTGCTCATGATAAAGAAAAATATCTGATTGTCTGCACTGGCAATCAGGGAGAAAAAGATTCCATATTAAGCAAGATGGCTTATAGAGATTTTCAATGGAATTTTTCTTCAGGGGATATTGTTATTTTTTCCTGCAAGACAATTCCAACCCCTGAGACTACCAAGAATAGAGATGAATTGGAAAAAGAACTTAAGAGACAGCAAGTTAGAATCTTTAAAGATATCCATGTTTCTGGTCATGCCTCGCTTGAAGACCATAGAGATGTTTTGAATTTACTTAAGCCTGAGCATTTATTCCCGAGCCATGGGCCTTATGAGATTATTAAAGGGATGGAAGAGCTTGGGCTTGCAATGGGTTATAAGCCTGGAAGAACATTGCATGTTGTGAAGAATTTTGATATTGTTAAGATATAAGGGTGCCCTGCGTAACCCTTTTAATAAAAGCGTTAACGGAAAAGAACCCTCGGCGACCAATAAAGGATAAGATGGATATTTTAGCGCATTTTTTATGGACTTTTGGAATATTTTTTAAGAGCAAAGATAGAGTTAAAGCTGGTTTGATGGGGATTATGCCTGACTTGCTTAGTTTTGGTCCTCATATGATAATGAGTTTGATTTTTGGGACAATAGCGTTTGGAAAACCTGATATTAATAGCATCCCAAATTCTGTTTTTGTTTTCTATAGCATAACTCATAGTTTGATTATTTTTTCTTTAGTAATGCTGTTGATTTATTTTTTTACAAAGAGAGTATATTGGTTCGTATTTGGATGGTTGATTCATATTTTAATTGATATTCCTTCTCATAGCAAAGAGTTTTTTCCTACTCCTTTTTTATGGCCTTTGTCTGATTTTACCTTTAATGGTATTTCATGGGGGACTCCTTGGTTTATGATTATTAATTATTCTACTTTGGTTATTGTTTATTCTTGGTTGATTTTTTCTACAAAAGGTTTAAATGAGCTTTTCTTTTTAAAAAGAAAACCTCGGAAAAGAAAATATTAAATTAACCTTTCTGTCAAGAACAAAGGTTCTTGAGCACGCCAAATACCAAGAATCATGTTCTTGGGTACACCCAAAATTCCAAGAATTTTAGTGTTCCAAAGGAATTTTAGCGTTTAAAAAGAAACAACATTGCTAAAGAGCAATGAGTATTCAGCAAAGCTGAACACGTTAGCGAAAGAAACAAGATTTAAATACTTCTTTTGATTCCAAATAATATGTTTAAAAAAGCACAGGCTGCAATGGAGTTTTTGATGACTTATGGGTGGGCTGTACTTGTTGTTATGATTATTATTTCTTCGCTTTATGCTATGGGGATTTTTTCTCCTAATGTTCCTAACTCCTGCAAGATTGATTCTCCGTTTAATTGCGTGGATATTAAAGCTGAGTCTAATGGCAAGGTTACTTTTGCTATTAGTTCGAACGATGTGACTACTGCAGATCGAGTTGATGTAAAAAATGGGGTCGTGATTTGCCAACCTGTGGCAAGCGTTCCTCCTGCATTAACTGTATTAGAAAAACTCAGGGATTCTGATAATGCACAACAACTTGTAGAGTTTCAATGTGCTGCACTGAGCAAAGGCGATAGCGTGAAGGGAACAATAGAAATTAAGTATAACCAACTAGTTACCGGGGAACTTGGTCATACTGCTGCAGGAACATTCTATGCCAAGGCTGAGTAAACAATTTTTTTTCTTTGCAAAGAAAAAACATTGTATTTAAAAAAGAAACTAATAGAGAAAAAAACTTTGTAGTGTTCACCTTTGGTGAACAAATGTTAAAGTCAATGACCTTTAACATATCCATAAAAAGAACAGAGTGACTTTGTATCCACAAAGAAAAATAGAGTGATGTTGCATACAAAACAGAAACTAAGATGTTTTGAAACTTAACAAAGATTCCTTGGATTCGTGCAAAACCTTTCCTGAGATTGCTGATAATTTTATGTTGATAATTTGATATGTTGATGTGATTAGAGAAATATTCCAGGAAGGCTGGTTTTCAAATTGCTGCAATAGGATTATTTTTTGATTAAATGTTTCATGCGAGTATTGCTTTAAATTTTTTATTTTTCTTAATGCCTGCATTACCCCAAGCTTAACTTTTTGGATTTCCAAAGGTTCTATTCTTGAGTCTTTCTTTTTGAATACTTCTGAGTCTGGATCTATTGTTATTTCTGGGGAAAGGTTGAATGTGACTATTTCATCTTTTTCTTTGCTGTAATAATGAAACTGCCATTTTAATGACTCTTCCTTATCTAAAGTTGAGAATAAGCTTGAGAGATAATAACCAGGATTATCTGATTTCCATGATTTAAACTCTTTTGATGATTCTAACTTCTTCAAAATTTCTAGCATCTTTTCTCTATTCTTTCTTTTGTTTCTTTTAAGAAAGTGTCAATAAGAACATCAAAATTTACTTTGCCCTGCTCTCTTACTGCTAATGCTTTTTTCTGGACTTCTTTCTCTCCGATTGTTACAATTATCGGGACTTTTTCTGTTTCTGCATCCCTTACTTTTTTTCCGATTGATTCTGCTCTTGAATCTAATTCAACTCGGACTCCAGCGAACTTTAATTGTTTTTCAACTTGTTCTGCAAAGTCAATACACGAGTCATTTACAGTTACTATTTTAACCTGGACAGGGGATAACCAAAGCGGGAAGTGTCCTAGATAATGCTCGATTAAAAATGCTGTGAATCTTTCATGTGTTGATAATGGTGCACGATGGATAACAAAGACATCCTTATTTTCCTTACCTTCCTTATCCTGATAAGACAATTCGAAACGCTTCTTTGCTGCAAAATCCAACTGAATTGTTGACATTGTTTCTTCTCTTCCTGATGCTGATTTGAACTGAATATCAACTTTTGGACCGTAAAATGCTGCCTCGTCATCAGCTTCAACAAATTTGACTTTTAGTTTTTTTAAGGCATTTCTTAGTATTTCTTCTGAATATTTCCAGTTTTCAGGCTCTTGAATGTATTTTTCCTTGTTTTTTGGACCCCAAAGAGATAATCTGAACCAATAATCTTTTAGATTAAAAATTTTATAATATTCTTCGACAAGTTTGACTATCTGAGAGAATTCTGATTCTATTTGGTCTTTTGTGCAGTAGATATGAGCGTCGTTCATTGACATTGCTCTTACCCTTAGCAGTCCTGCCAATGTTCCTGAAAGCTCGTTCCTATAGCACATCCCATATTCTGCAATTCTCAATGGCAATTCACGATAACTTCTCAGTTGATGCTTGAAGATTAAATGATGGTGGGGGCAGTTCATTGCTTTTAGATAATAAGAACCATCGTCCATTTTCATTTCAGGGTACATAGAATCTTTGTAATAAGGCAGATGCCCTGATTTGATGAAAAGTTCTTTTTTTGCCAAATTTGGGGTTGTTACTCTAACATATCCATATTCTGCTTCTTTTTCTTTTGCGAGTTTTTCAATTTCTTCCTTGATTATGTTTCCTTTTGGAAGCCAGATTGGGAGTCCTTTTCCCACTAAATCTGAAATCATGAAGATTCCTAGTTCTTTGCCTAGTTTTATGTGATTTCTTTTTTCAATTTCTTCCTGCTGTTTTAGGTAATCATCCAGCTCTTTTTTGCTGGAGAATGCCACTCCATAGATTCTCGTGAGCATTTTGTTCTTTGAATCTCCTCTCCAATATGCTCCTGCCAGTCTTGTTAGCTTGAATGCTTTGATTTCTGATGATGATTGAACATGGGGGCCTGAACATAGGTCAATAAAATTTCCAGAGCGATAGAAACTTGGCTGCTTTATTTCTTTTAATAGCTCTAATTTGTATGGCTGGTCTTTTAAGAGTTTTTTAGCTTCTGCCTGGGATTTTTCTGTTTTTTCGAACTTTATGTTCTTTTTTATTAATTCCTGCATCTTCTCCTGGATCTTGGGAAGGTCTTCTTCTTTTATTGAAAGAGCGTCAAAATCATAGTAAAAACCATCTTCTATAGCAGGACCTATTGCCAGTTTGGTTTTTGGGTAGAGTTCTAAGATTGCTGCTGCCAGAAGATGGGCTGTTGAATGCCTTAACTTTTCAAGGGAAGGTTCCATAGACTTGAGATAGGTGGAGAATTTATAAATTTGGTGTTTCTTTGAAATCCTGGGTTCTCTCGATAGTAAGGTATATAAATATCCTTAGTTTAAAAAAGAGCATGAAGAGGATAGGATTTTGCTTATTGATTATTGTTTTTCTTAGTTTTCCTGCTTATGCATCCACTCTAGAGTTTGGCTCAAGCTTAAAAACTGAGTACAATCTGGGGGATTCTCTTTCAATTGATGGGAAGATAATTTCTGGAGGAGAGGTTTCCGGACTATTCCAGTTAAATATTGTATGCAATAACCAAGCAACAAATATTGTCAAGAGCAAGCAATTAAGATTATCTATAGATGAGCAGTATACATTTAATGAGGTTATGAATCTGCCTGTTAATGGGCAGGGAAAATGCCTTGTTAATGGAAAATTTGATGATGTTGATGCTGACTCTCACGAGTTTACAATTACAAGAGATTTGAAAGGAAGTTTTGACATTTCAAAAGCAAATTTGCAGCTTGGAGAAGGATTTTCTTTTTTTGGGAGTATTCAAAAATTAAATGACTTGCCTATGAATGGTTTGGCAACGATAAGCATAATTAACAGCGGGCAGATTTATGATGTGAATACTGTTGAGGTAAAAAATGGGGAGATGAACTACAGCTATGATGCTGAAAATATCCCTGCCGGGAGATACTACATCAGCGTTGCTGCAAACGATGTGTTTGGGAATGAAAGAATCTTTGATAATGTTGCTGGATTTGATGTTTATAATGGATTAAAGATTAGTGCATTGCTTGACAAGAAAGAGATTCTTCCTGGTGAGAGTGTGGAGATTGAAGGCAGTGTAAAATATGAAAATGGAGATTATGCTGATGGTGAAACTGAGTTATTGCTAAATGGAAATCCTGCTGCTTTGAGTTCTGGAAATTTTAAAAACACAATTTCAACTGCGAGCAATATGAAATCTGGAAAAACCAGCATTGTATTGAAAGCCAGTGATGATCATGGAAATTTTGGAGAGGGAATTATTGATTTTAATGTGATTCCTGTTCCTACTAAATTGGTTGTTGATAAGAACAAAGAAGATTATTATCCTGGAGAGGATGTTGAGGTTAGCTCCAAATTATACGACCAGGCGGATGATGAAATCCAGAATGATGCATTGGTGACTATAGAAAATCCTGACGGGGATGTTGTTGAAAAAGGTGTTGGGGAAATAAAGTTTACCTTGGATGCTCAGGCAATGCCTGGAACATGGAATATAGATGCTGACCAAGGGGATATTCAAGTTAAGGATAAGTTTATTGTTAAAGAGGTTGCAAATCTTTCTGTTGTTCTTTCTGGGCAGGATGTCCTGGTTAAGAATATTGGGAATGTTGATTTTGATAACGATGTTGTTGTTAAGATTGATGATGATGTTTTGAATCAGAGATTAAATCTTGAATTGAATGAGGAATATACGATTGAATTGGACAGATTCTATGGAGATAAAGAAGTTGTTGTTTTTATTTTAGGAAATAAACAATCACTCGGGAAAGTTCATATTGAAGACAGAAGAGGGTTCTTTGGAAAGGTTGGAGACCAGCTGTCTGGGAATGTTGTTTCTGAGGGGAATAATGACAGCATTGGAAATCCCTGGGTTTATGTTGGGGTGATTGGGGTTTTAATAGGGATAGTTGGAGGGTTTTATATTTACAAGAGAAGAACTGAGAATTATTACGATGGATTAAGAAACATGGAAAAGAAAGAGGCTTCAAAATATGCTCAGCAGATTAGAACAACAAGGGAAAAAGAGCAGAAGCCTAAAAAGAAATATTTCTTTGGCGGGAAACCGATGAAAGAAGAAGATGTTAAAGATTTCCGAGATCAAATGATTCAAAGAGTTCAGGAAGAGGATAAGAAAGGCAGAGGAGCTTATGAATCAAGAAACCGGGATGGCAATGATAAACCTAGGATGTTCCGATAATGAAAGCCTTTAATATTTTTTTTCTGTGTTTAATATATGACTCAATGGTGTTTTTTTGATAGAAATCTTTATAAATACTTAGTATTACTAAATATTACCATGGAAACGGTTAGTTTAAAACTTGGAGAATCTTTTGCAGAGGATATGGAAAGGCTTATGCAGAGACATAGGTATACGACTAAAACAGAGTTTATTCGTGAAGCAATTAGAGAGAAAATGAATTCTTTAGAAAAAGAAGAGGCTTTATTGCGAGCAAGAAGACTGTATGGAGCATCAAAAAGGAAGACAACTGATGCTCAACTGCATAAAGCTGGTGAAAAAGCGTTTCGAGAATTAGAAAAAGAACTCACGTAACACTTTCTGGTATTTTATACAAAGAAATATCTTTTAACTTTTCGAAATGTGGGTCTCTTGCAATTAATTGGAGATTATTGTCACGGCAAAGAATTGCGTGGAGTGCATCTTTCTTGGGTATTTTTCTTTGTCTGGCAAGAGATAAAGCTTCTTTAATTTGTCCGCCGTGAATATGTATGTGCCTCAATTTATCCTTCTTCACTATGGCTAATATTGCAATAATCTCTTGATGGCTATATGAGAGATTTTTGAATTCTTTTATATGCAAATCAGAATAAGCAAGCAGGTAATTTTTCTGAATAATTTTTGTTATTAACTTCATTACTTCCTCTCCGTTTACTCCTCGCTGTTCATAGAAATCTAACCAAATTGAAGTGTCCAAGTAGAAGCCTTCCATTCACGTTATTTAGGAAAACTTCTTTATATCTTTTTCTTATTTTTTACCATAAAGATAATGTCCTTTTCTTCTTCAATCTCCTTAAAATTGTAGTATTTTTTTAATAATGTTCTAAATTCATTTAACTTTTTTGATTTCTTTAAGAATGAGATTGCTATGTTGTTGTTCTTGCTGACTCTTTTTATTTCTTTTAGTGCCTTGTCCATGTTTTTGAAGTTATGGAATGCTGTAACTGAGATGATTGTTGAGAATGATTTATCTTTGAATGGAAGTTTTTCTGCTTGGGCATATTGGAGGTTGTTATATTGTTTTTTTCCCTCTTCTAACATTTCTTTGCAGTTGTCAATTCCAACAGCTTCAACATTAAAATAGTTTGTGCTTATTCCTGTTCCGCAGCCGATGTCGAGAAGAGGCGGGATTAATTTAATATTTTTCTTGATTATTGCAAGCTTTTTTAATTGCTCTTGTTCATGGAGCTGGTTGTATGATTTTGCGATGTGGTTATACATTTTTCTTTTTTATTTCATTAAGCAATACACAAGCCTGACAAATCTCTTTTGAAGTTGGCTCTTTGCAAATTTTGCAATAATTTAATGTTGACTTTGTTTTGCAGCTTTCTTTCAGATAAGGGAGATTTTCTAGGAAGGTATTCACAATAGAATGCTTTGTTCCTGGATATTTTGATTCTAATTGGTTTAACATGATTCTTACGTCTCCTCGGTATCCTTGCGGGGCGTTTGGGCATTCTGTGAATGTTACTGGGAATTGCTTTAAGAATGCGTAGATGGCTACTTCTTTTTCTGTTAAAAGATACAATGGTTTAATCCTTGGAATAAATTGCTTGTCTTTTAAAATTCCTGTTATTGGTCCTAGCCTTGCAGAGGTTTCATTATTTCTTCGGAATTGATTCATCAATATTGATTGGGCCTCATCATCTAGATTATGGCCTGTTGCAAGCTTGGTTGCATGCAGGTTGCGAGCTCCTTTGTTTAATAAATATCTTCTGAAAACCCCACAGATACTGCAGGGCTTTTGTTTAACTTTTTTCAGCATTTCGTCTAATGTATTGCCTAAATCTTTTTTATAAGATAATATTTCTAGGGATATTTTATTTTTTTTGCAAAAGTCTATTGCATCCTGCTTTGTTTTATCTCTGTAATTTTTTATACCCTCGTCAATTAATAATGCTGAAAGAGTAAAATGGCGAGTTTTTTTGCTGAGTTCATTAAGAATATAGAGTATGGTTGTTGAATCTTTTCCTCCTGACAATGCTGCAACAATTTTGTCATTTTTGTTTATAATACTGAATTTTTTAATTGTGTAAAGAACTTTCTTTTCAAAGTATCTTATGAAATGCTGCCTGCATAAAGGCACGTTGCTTATCTGGACGAATACTGGTTTTTCTTTACAATTCTTGCATGTCATATAAGGGCTACCTGCGTTTCCCTTATAAACCCTATGCATCCCCGCCATTTCATCCTCCTGAAATTACGGAAAGCAATTTTATTGAATCTTTTTCCGATATTTTTGTTTCTAAAGTAACTAGCTCGTTGTTTTTTACTGTCAATACTTCTTCTGGGTTAATATTGAGCTTTTCTAATATCTCTTTGATAGTATTTCCTTTAGCAATAACTGTTTTATTTTCTTTTTCTATAAACACTTTAACCATTTTTCTTTTCCCGATGTTTTTTCACTATCTGTTTTCTTTTTCGCGAACGTTTTTCTTTTCTGAAAAGAAAAAGGCTCTATGAAGACTTTTGGCATTTTTCGCATCTCCTGGTAATTTTTATTTTGTCTATTGAGTTATTTTCCATGTTGATTCTTAAGAATCTTTTTTCCTGCTTGTTTTTTTCAATATTTTTTATTTGTGAGAGCACCAATGAGGATAGTTTCTCTGCTGTTGCTGGATTGATGTTGGACTGTCTGCAATCGTTGAGGTCTAGATTGCTTTGATAGATGCAATGCAGGCAGGGTTTGTTCTTAGTTACTATATAAAATGATGCCAATGACTTGAAGGCTGCTGTATGGATTAAAGGGATTTTTTTATGGCAGAAATCATTGATTAAAAATCTTGTGGTTAGATTGTCTGTGCATTCGATAACCAAGTCTGCTGTGGCTAATAGACTAATGTTTTTCTCTGTTAATCTTTCATTATATGATTTTATTTTCAATTTTGGATTTATTTGTTTTAACTTTTTTTGGGCGATAAGAACTTTTGATTTTCCTAAATCTTCTTTGGTGTAAAGAGTTTGGATTGGAATATTTCTTTGTTCTATTGTATCGAAGTCTATTAAGGTTAAATTGTAGTTTAGACTGGCTAATTGCTTAGCTATTTGGCTTCCTAATGTTCCTAAACCGACTATTGCTATTGAATTTATTTTTTGCATAGATTGGCTTGTTTTGGATGTTTTTTAAACCTATTGAAATGCCCTGCCATCTCCGAATAATCCTGCCATGACTCTTAACTTAGACTTTTCTTCTGGTGTTAGGTTTATTAAATTTTTTTTCCCTCTTTCGATGGTGTCTATAACTCTCCACATCACCCTTGAGGTTGCTTCATCTGGTGTATTTCCCCGGCCTGTGCAATATTCTATTCCTGGAGGATAAAATGGAGTGAGAACTATTCCTGTGTCTGTTCTGTATTTTCTACAATAAATTTCATCGACCAAGGCGTATAAGCTTACATCATATCCTTTAATGACTATTTCCTTACTTCTTTGATTCATCACTTTAGATAAGAAAGATGTTTTTGTCAAGAACACCTGTTCTTGAGCACGCCAAATTCCTATAGGGAATTTAAGCGTTTAAAGATTATTGCTCTGGAAAGAATTATAAACTTTATAGCCATTCATGAGCTATGGACTTCAATAGATTGATTAAAAAAATCAAGAGTTATGATAAAGATGCTGATTTTGATTTGATTAAAAAGGCTTATGAGACTTCTGCAAGGCTTCACTCCGGGCAAAAAAGAGTTTCTGGCCAGGATTATATTGTGCATCCTCTTTCAACTGCTTTTATCCTTGCTGAATTAAAACTTGATGACACTTGTGTATGTGCTGGGTTGTTGCATGATGTTTTGGAAGATACAAGCTATAGCTATGACGAGTTAAAAAAAGAATTTGGTTTGGAGATTGCTGGAATTGTTGACGGTGTGAGCAAGATTAAGGCTTTGAAGCATAGGCAGGAATACACTGCTGAGAGTGTTAAAAAACTGCTTCTTGCTACTGCAAAAGATTTACGCGTTATCCTTGTGAAACTGGCTGATAAACTGCACAATATGAGGACGATAAATGCATTGCCTCAGGAGAAAAGAAAGAGAATTGCTCAAGAAGTCCTTGATGTTTATTCTCCTATAGCTTATAGATTAGGGCTTGCGGATATTAAATGGGAGCTTGAAGATTTGGCTTTTAAAGAACTTTATCCTGGATTGTTTGAAGAGTTCAAAACCAAAATTGATAAGACTAAAAAACAGAGAGAGCAGTATATCAATAAACTAAGAAGAGATATTATTAATATTCTTAGGAAAAATAAAGTTAAGTTTTTTTCTATTGATGGCAGAGCGAAGAATTTTTACAGCATCTTTAAGAAAATGCAGAAAAAACAAGTGAGCTTTGAAGAGATTTATGACTTGATTGGCTTGAGGATTATTGTTAATTGTGTTAAAGACTGCTATGAGGCTCTTGGGGTTATCCATGGGGTTTGGAAACCTTTGCCTGGGAAATTTAAAGATTATATTGCAAGGCCAAAGGAAAATTTATATCAGAGTTTGCATACTGTTGTTATTGCTGATGGGTTGAATGTTGAATTCCAAATAAGAACTAAAGAGATGGATGATATTGCAAATGCTGGAGTTGCTGCACATTTTTTGTACAAAGGTTTGGGAGAGGATAAAAAGTTTGATAGGAAATTAAACTGGATTAAACAAATTCTGGATTACAGAAATGTTTCTGGAGAGGAGTTTATGAAGAGTTTGCTGGTTGATGTTTTTGGAGATAGAATCTATGTTTTTACTCCTAAAGGAGATTTGATTGAGTTGCCCTCTGGAAGCTGTATTGTTGATTTTGCTTATGCTGTACATTCTGAGCTGGGAAATAAATGCGTTGGAGGAAAAGTGAATGATAAATTTGTCAGTTTGAAGTATGTCTTGCACAGTGGGGATAAAGTTGAGATTGTAACTTCTAAACAGAGGGTGATGCCTGGAAGGGATTGGCTGAAATTTGTCAAATCTGAGAAAGCTAGGATTAAAATTAAACAGGCTCTGCACTTACTCCAAGGGATTCCTGCTGGCTCAATGAAAAATCTTGAAAAAGATAATAGCAAGGGAAGCCTTGTTCAGGTTAATGTTCCTAAAGCAATTATTAGTTTTGGTAAATGCTGCAATCCCCTGCCTGGTGATGGATTACTGGGTTTGGTTTCAAGGAGCAATAGAGTGATGGTGCATAAAGAAGATTGTGAGAGGATTAACCTAAAGAAAGAAAGCTCTAAGAAAAGGATTAAGGCTGAATGGAGAGAGAAGATTGATTCCAAGATTACATTGAAGGTGGTTGCTTATGACAGGATTGGATTGTTTGCTGATATTTCTCATACACTTGCTGCTCTGAAAATTAATGTTGATACTGCAAAAGCATATACTTATGGGAAGAAAGATGCTGCCTGTGAGTTTAGTATGTATTTTAATGATATTAAAGAGCTGAGTTTGGTTATTGAGAGAGTGAAGAAAATAGCGGATGTTTTGGAGGTGCAGTTATTGGTTTAATTGCGAGTCAATAACTGCTTTAAATGCTGAGAAAGGCTGGGCTCCTTCCAATGGAATTCCATTGATGAAGAAACTTGGAGTTCCTGTAACTCCTGCTGACTGCCCATCCTGAATATCTTGCTGAATTTCTGACTGGTATTTCTTATTATCGAAGCAATCGTTGAACTTATTAATATCTAATTTTAAATCCAGGGCATATTTCTTTAAGCTGCTGCTGTCTAATGCCTGCTGATTTTCAAATAATTTATCATGATATTCCCAGAACTTTCCTTGCTCCTTAGCACATTCTGCTGCCAATGCTGAAGGCATTGCATTTTCATGGAAACTCAATGGGAAATTTCTGAAGATTAG
>DATDZG010000019.1:0-19015 GCA_035288805.1 Candidatus Nanoarchaeia archaeon | reverse complement strand
GTTGTTGAGGTTAAAACTCAAGATATTGTTAATGAGCAAAAGATAGATGTTCCTAAGATTGAGGTTAAGATTGAAACGAATCCTATTGAAGTTAATCCTGAAGAGAATGATGACGATGAACTAGAAGAGGATGAAGAAGAGATTAAACCTAAGAAAAAAAGTAAGAAGATTAAGGAGAAACCTGAAGTTAAACCAAAAGCTAAGAAAGAGATTGTAAAAGAGAAGAAAGAAGATAAAAAGAAACAGAAATTAGAGAAAAACAAGGAAGAGGTTGATGAATTTTTTAATGCTGTTGACGAGTATTTTAATGGGAAGAAGATTGAGGTTATTGAGGGGAATATTATTAACAAAGGCAAGGAGTACGAGTTTATTGTCCAAGTTCCTAGCAATGTTGGAAAGGTTAAATTCTTTGTCAAATACAGGAATAAGAAAGCGATTAATGAGGGAGATTTGGGGCTTGCTTTGAATATTGCTTTTGGGAAGAAACTGCCTTTGCTGTTTATAGCGAATGGAAACTTGAATGCCAAGGCCAAAGAGTATGCTGAGAAGAATGGGATTGTTTTTGAGACGATATAGGGGTTGTATGAAGAAGAACATATATCTTTGGGCACTGTACGATTTTGCAAATTCGATTATCATGATTGTTTTCTTGTTTTACTTTTCGCAATGGCTTGTGGTGGATAGCAATAAACCTGATTGGTGGTTCAATGCGATACTTGTTGTTTCATCTGCTCTTTTTATTCTAACTGC
The DNA here is from genome assembly GCA_035288805.1 of Candidatus Nanoarchaeia archaeon. Classification (GTDB taxonomy): domain Archaea; phylum Nanobdellota; class Nanobdellia; order SCGC-AAA011-G17; family GW2011-AR20; genus DATDYH01. The sequence goes on along the minus strand of DATDZG010000019.1, from coordinate 18,265 downwards.
TCCGGTTATTGGACAACGGCTGGACAAAAGTTGCAGAAAACTGTCTGGTGTGCGCACGACAACAGCTCTTACTTTTGTTTTTTTTCTGGCAACATCACTTATTACCTTATTTGCACCTTCATACACTTTTATTGCAGCTGCACTTTTTACTTTTGCACTTTATTTTTATCTAGTCAGTTTTGTTTTTTATACACCGATGATTAATGATATTTCTGATGAAACTAATCGAGGTTATGTTTCTGGATTGGGACAAGGATTTAATTATGCTGGGCAGGTAATTGGGCTTCTTATTACTTTACCTTTTGCTGTAGGGACTATTTATCTTTTCGGAACAATTGGCCGTCCGCAAACACTTCTTCCAGCCACAGTGCTTTTTGGTATTTTTGCTTTGCCTATGATGATATGGTTTAGAGAAAAAGAGGACTTGCCACATTTGAAAAAAGTAAAAATTCGTGACGAGTACACAAAAATATTCCAGACAATCAAGCAAATTTTATCCAATAGAAATTTAATTTTACTTTTTATAGGATATTTTTTGTTTAGTGACGCTTTACTCACTTTTTCAAATAACTTCCCTTTGTTTTTGGAAAAAGTTTACGGCGCTTCAGATACAATAAAAATATATCTTACTGCTGGAATCCTTACTTTATCTGCTCTTGGGGCTATTATTCTTGGAAAAATTTCTGACAAGAAAGGAAGCAAGCGAACTCTTATTTGGCTCATTGTTTGCTGGTCATTTTTGTTCCCGATAATTGCTTTTGCTCCTTCTTTTAAAGTTGTGATTATTGCCTGTCTTGTTGCTGGATTCTTTTTTGGGGCAATGTGGGGGATAAGCAGAATGATGGTTGCGGAATTAGCACCTAGGTCTGTTGAATCAAGTTCATTTAGCTTTTACATACTGGCTGAGCGCTTTGCCACACTTGTTGGTCCCATTGTATGGAGTGTAGTTCTTACAAGCACATCTTCTTTTGGAAAAATCAGCTACTCGTATGCAATTTTATCAATGGGGGTTCTTGTTTTTATTAGTCTCTTTTTTGTAAGAAAAATAAATTTTGAACTGAAGAAAAATATTAAAACAAACCCTTAAAAAGAGCCTTTTCTTTTTGTAAAAAGAAAACCCTCGGACAAAAGAAAAACATATCCTTTAAAAGGCTTATCTCTATTGAATTTTTGATGATTAAAAAACCCGAATTATTAAGTCCTGTAAGTGATTTTACCAGCCTGAAGGCTGCTGTTGATTCTGGGGCTGATGCTGTTTATTTTGGGATTAAAGGGAGTAATATGAGGGATGCCAAAAGCGGCGGGGGATTTGTTTTTAGAGATTTGAGGAAAATAGCGAAATATAAAGTTAAGAAATATATGACTATTAACGGGATTACATATGATAAAGAATTGGAATTTGTGAAAAGAGCTATTGAGGAAAGCAAGGATTATGTTGATGGGTATATTTGCTGGGATATGGCTGTCTTGCAGATTGCTCTTGAGATGGGGGTTGAAGTGCATTTGAGTACCCAAGCAAGTGTTGCGAATTCTACTGCAGCTAAGTTTTATTATAATCTTGGAGTAAAGAGAATTGTTCCAGCGAGAGAATTAAGCCTTGAGCAAATTGAAAAGATTAAAATGGATGTGCCAGGACTTGAAATTGAAACTTTTATTCATGGGAGCATGTGCATGGCTATTTCTGGGAGATGTTTTTTGAGCCAAGATATTTTTAAAAAAACTGCTAACAAAGGAAAATGTTTGAATGTTTGCAGAAGAGAATATATTATTAAAGATAAGAGAGAGGGGTTTGAGATGGTTCTTGGGGATGATTATATTTTGAATGCTAAGGACTTATGTGCTTTGCCTTTTATCGATAAGTTGATTATTGCGGGAATTGATGGGTTTAAAATTGAAGGAAGGAGCAAGAAACCTGAGTATGTTAAAGTTGTTACTTCTTGTTATAGAGAAGCCATTGATGCTTGCTACGATGGCAAATTTACTAAAGAACTTGTTGAAAGATTAATGGGGAAACTTGAAACTGTTTACAATAGAGGATTGAGTTCTGGTTTTTATCTTGGGATGCCGACTTCAGATGATTGGGGACATAAAGAGGGTAATGTTGCTACGAGGGAGAAATTGGATGTTGGGAGAGTTTTGCACTATTATCCTAAGCCAGGGGTTGCAGCTATTGAGGTTACTGCGAATGGAATTAAAAAAGGGGATGAGTTGTTGATTATGGGTGAGACTACTGGTGTTGTTGAATCCAGAGTTATTTCTATGGAGATTGAGAATAAGAATGTTGATAAGGTTGATAAAGGACTTGTGGGAGTGAAGATTGATAGATTAGTTAGGAAAGGAGATCATGTTTATTTATACGGTGAGAGAAGATGACTGAATATTTATTTGTGCTTGGAAGAGATAGAAACTTAGCAGTGTTGGAACTGGAGAGTGTTTTTTCTATTGATTCTGTTAAAAAGGTAAACAACCAATTTGCAATTGTTGAAACTGATAAAAAAATTGATCTTGAACGATTTGGAGGGATTACCAAATTTGGCAGAAGGATTAATAGTGCAGAAGATGTTATTTTTGATAAAGGAAAATTAAGCTATACTGCTGCAGGGGATAAAAAACTTCTTTTGGAGCTTAAATCAAGGTTTAAAGAAGAAAGAATTAAAGCTACGTTTAGAAAATTTAATTTTGAACCTAGAAACCTGGATTATGAGTTTATTAAATTTGATAACAAGCTGTTTTTGGTTGATGAGAGAAGCGACCCTAAAAAATATAGGTTTAGAGATGAAAATAGACCCAGGTTTGATGCTAAGAAAGTTATTTCCATCAGAATGGCTAAGATGCTGATTAATTTTTCTAAGGCTGAAAAGGAAATCTTGGATCCTTTTTGCGGCAATGGGACAATATTGCAAGAGGGATTGTTTAGAGGATTTCATGTTATTGGTGTTGACCAGCATATTAAGGAATCTTTGGAGAATCTGAAATGGGTTAAGAAACAATTTCAATTGCAGAGCAAGTTTACTTTGATTCCTGGAGATGCGAAAAATCTGGAGAAAATTGAAAAGGTTGAATGCTGCGTTACTGAACCTTATTTAGGACCTTACTTTAAGAAATTGCCCAGCTCGAGCAAAGGAAAAAGAGTGATTAGAAGTTTGGCTTCTTTGTATGATGGTTTGTTTAGAGAGCTTTCAAGAAAAGTTGAGAAACGTGTTGTTATTATTATTCCTGCTATTAGAACTTTTAATAAAATTCTTGAAGTGGATTTTAAGACTATTTTGGAGAAGCATGGGTTTAAACTGGTAAGAAGCAATGTTGAATTGCCTATTGCTTATAATAATCCTAGAGCTAAAGTTTTGAGAGAGATTTGGGTTTTAGAACGTTTAGAAAAGCTATAAATGAGTTTTTTTCTTTTGTAAAAGAAAAAAATTCGGAAAAAAGAAAACATCTAGGTAAAAGAAAAAACCTCGGAAAAAAAGAAACATTTTAGAAACCCCTGGAAAAGAAAAGACTTAAATATCTTGCTTTATAGTGGGTTTTTATGGGAAGAATCAAAACAATGTTTGTGAAGAGAAATGCAAGAAAAATTCTTCATGAGCATGGGGAATTGTTTACTAGTGAGTTTGAGGGCAATAAGAAAGCTGTTGATAATGTTGCTGATGTTCCTTCCAAAAAAATGAGGAATGTTATGACTGGCTATATTAGCAGACTTGTTAGAAACAAAAACAAACTTATGACTGGGGGAAAACATGGCAAGTGATGAACCCACTATTTATGTTCTTCTTTATTAGTATATCTTTTTTAAACGCTAAAATTCATAGAATTTGGCGTGCTCAAGAACTATTGTTCTTGACATCATTTAATTGTATTGCTTATAATAAAGATATTGACAAATTAAAAAGAATAAGCAATTTTTTGTCTGATTTAGGCATGGATAATCGGATAAGGGGCTATACCGTAAAGAATTTAAATGGAGTAGATATTAGGTATTATTACCTCAAAGTGGTTGGAAAATCGAGATACCAATTTTATCTGAAGATTGGGTTTAGTGATGAAAGGAAACAACAGAGATTAAGACTATGGGCACAAAGATTAGGATTAAGAAAATACGGAGGGACTTAATATGACAGAAGAAGATATGATTGGACAAGAAGAGGATACATTTGAAGAAGAAGTTAGACGTGATACTTCTCGTGGAGAAGGAGATGAGCATACTGTTTTTGTCGGTAATAAACCATTCATGAAACTGAGTTAAGTTCATTCTTTCTCAGCAGGATTTATGTTACCGGCGTAGTAATGCAGTTTACTACTCAGGGTGCTGACGAAGTTATAATTAAAGGAAGAGGGAAATTTATTTCAAGGTGCGTTGATATTGCTGAGGTTGCCGGGAAAAGATTCTTGGAGAATATGGTTCACATTAAAGGGATTAAAATTGACTCTGAAGAATTTGAAAACAAGGAAGGAAGACAGGTAAGAGTCAGCACAATTGAGATTACATTAAAGAAAAAATAAGCCTTTTCTTTTTGTAAAAAGAAAACCCTTGGGAAAAGAAAAACGTTCTGAAACTTTTGATTATGGAACTTGTTGAAAATGAGGATTATTATTTTGAGGATGGCAAGTTAGTCTTTACTTCTAAGTATCTGAAAGATAGGAGGTATTGCTGTGAATCTGGATGCAGACACTGCCCTTACAAACAACCTTTTTTCTTAGAAAGAAAAAATCTTGTATCCAAAAAAGAACTATAATGTGATATCCAAAAAAGAATGAGGATGTTGTATCCATAAAAGAAAAACAGGAAGCTGTATCCAAACACTAAAATTCCCACAGAATCACTAAAATCCTTTGGGATTTTGGTGTGCCCAAGAACATAAGTTCTTGGCATTTGGTGTGCCATCTGTCATTGACACGCTAAGATTTAGTAGAATCTGGCGTGCTCAAGAACAGTTGTTCTTGACAGATTAGCGAAAGAAATTAAAAAATAATAGTGCCCCGGGAGAGATTTGAACTCTCGGTCACTGGCTTATGAAACCAGGGTTCTACCAGGCTAAACTACCAGGGCATAAGGGCTACTTGCGTTTCCCTTATGAACCCTATGCAACCTTTGTTTTAAAAAGATTATGATAAGCTTTTAAACTTCTAATTTTTGTTTAATTTATGAGTAATATGGAAATTGGAAGAAAAATCGAGATTGATATGGGGCATAGAATTCCTGAGCATAAAAGTCAATGCAGGAATGTGCATGGGCATAGATATGTGATATGGGCAAAAGTTTCTGGGGCTTTGGAGGAAAAGGGAAGCAGCAGGGGTATGGTTCAGGATTTTGGCGACATTAAAGAGGTTTTAATGAGAGAGATACATTGCAGTTTAGACCATGGATTTATGTATGCTGGTTTTGATGAGATGATGAAAGATTTTTTTATTAAAAATCCTGGAATGAAACATCTTGAGGTTGATTTTGTTCCCACTGCTGAAAATATTGCCAGATGGTGTTTTGAAAGAGTGGATGGTTATCTGACTAACAGGAATAGGACTCTTGAATCTATTGAGGTTTGGGAAACTCCGAATTCTATTGCAACATATAAGATAAATCAATAATCTTATTTTTTAATTAATTTTGTTATTCAACCAATAGTTTTATTAATATGGCAAGGATAAATAAGACATGGCTGCTTTTGGTGCTGGCAAAAGGGATGATTATGTTACTCCTCCTAGTGGTTTGGTAATCCATCACGATGGCTTCTTTGATGTTGATAGATTTCATGAGGAGTTAAGAGGGTGGTTTTTTAAGAAGAGATATGATTATATTGAAAAAGAGGTGCAGATTAAGAATAAACCTCAGGGAAGAGAATATGTTTTTGGAATGAATGGCGAGAGAGAGGTTGATGAATTTTTTAAGTTTCATGTTCAGTTTAAGGTTTTTTCAATAAGAACCCAGAAATTAAAAGAAGGCGGGTATTCGGGGTGGGTCAAGCTTAATATCAAAGCTTGGATTGAACTTGACTGGACAAAAAGATGGCAGAAGAATTCTTGGACAAGATTTTTATATTATGTTTATGTTAATTTTATTATCAAAGACAGAATTATAAGGACTTATGAAAGCAAATTGTATCTGGAAATGCTTGAGGCAATTGGTATTGCCAAGTCCTGCATGAGAGAGGTGTATCATTAATGGGCTATAAACATCCTATAACTCCTCCATTGCCTTCTGGAGTAAGATTAAGATGGCAAGGAGTGATTGATTTTGGAGAGTTGTACAGATTTATGAAATGGTGGCTTCAGGATAATGGATATTGTGATGATGATGGTTTTACTGAAGATAGTAAATGCATGGAAACAAAGTATGTTGAGAGAAGATTTCAAGGAGGAACAAAGAACATTGAGATTGACTGGAAGACTTATAGAGATGTTGGGCATTTCAGGCATAATATTGGGGTTACAATTTTAATTTTGGGAATGAGGGATGAAGAGACTGAACTGAGAGGGGTTAAAAGAAAACTTGACAGAGGAGATTTTGATATAAGGATGGATGCCAATGTTGAAACTGAATTTAATGAAGCTTTTGAGAAACACTGGTTTAGCAAGTTTTATTACAGGTTTTTCATGAAAGGGAGATTGAGCATGCATAAAAGAAATGCGTATATTAATTTTTACAGGTTTCATAATGCTATAAAGGATTATATACAGAACCAACGTTACTAACACAACCTTTTTTCTTTGTAAAGAAACCCTAGTTGAGCAAGCTCAACGGGGCGCAGTTGACAAGTCAACTTGTGAAATCTTGTATCCATAAAAAGAACAGAGTGACTTTGTATCCAAAAAAGAACTATGATGTTATATGTGCAAAAGAAACTATTTTGTGTTTTTATCTAAAAACCTTTTATGAAAAGATTTATTAAAGAGCACTTCTTTAGCTTTGTTATGGGTGAGATTGATTATGTTATTCCTAATGTCCAGGTTACTTGGAAAGGGAAAGTTGATTTGAAAGAGGTTTACTCTTTTGCCAAGAAATGGCTTCTTGAGAGAAAATATGATTTGAGCGAGAATGAATATAAGAATGATGAGACTGATTCTGGGAATAATTTAAGGATTAAATGGTGGGCTTTTAAGAAAGTTGATGATTTTTCAAGGTTTAATATTGATGTTATTTTTACAGGAAGGGGGTTGAAAAGAGTTAATAGCAAGAATCATGTTCTGCTGGATGGCAGCATTACTATTGAGTTTGAGAGCTATATTGAGAAGGACTATGAGAATATCTGGGCTATGAAGCCCTGGCAGAAGTTTTCAAGAGAGGTATTTGATAAGTTTTTGCAAAGAGGGAAATATGAAAGATATAGTGAAGAACTGAAAGATGAAACGTTGACTTTAAGGGATGAGGTTAAGAGATTATTGGATGGGATGAAATATTAATATGAAAGATATTATGGGATTAAAAGGAAAATGGAAGGATGTTGATGAAAAAGTATTCTTTACTATGAAGAAACATTGGGGTTCTCGAAAAAATATGAATTCCTGAACTAAGATTTTTTGAGTGAATATAGGATTAAGAGAATATAGAACGTAATGACTTATTAATTTTTTAGAACTTTAATCTTTTTGACTGGTAACTTCAAATGTTTTTGACAAGCTCTTTCACTATTCTTTGTGCATCAGAACCACATGCACCGATTTCATAGACTATTTTTTCAGAAGGTATGGCGATATCTTTAAGTCCTCTAATGTTCCCAAATGATGTATCTACATATACTACTTTTCCTTTAAACTTTTTTTCTTCATCTAAATGATGTTTTATTTGTCTTACAATCTCGTCACTTCTGGGCGTAGGATTAGAAAATGTACCTATGCATAAATGTCCGTGTTTGCACGATTCTTCGTATAACTTATCATCGGTGTTTAGACCCGTATGCCAACCACTGAATTCTCTTACGTAACTAAACAATTCATTGAGCCTTTTTTCTCTTTCTGTTCCTAAAGGGAACCTATATCCTCTGTAAGTTTTTTCAAATTGTGGCGCTTCTTTTTCAGTTACAAATACACTGTTACTGAATAACACTCTGAGCTTATTTCCGAGTTCAATATACTGTAACACTAGACTATATCGTGGATTCATTTCTATTTCATTTTTCTTTCTCTTTTCTAATGCTTTTGTTCTATACTCGTTAGCAAACTTTAGATAATGTTTTAATTTCTTTTCACCAAAAAATTTGAGTACATATAGGATTTCATCATTTACTGCTCTTTCATGTCCATCATCAAACCCTGCCTCTTGGTACTCAATTTCTCTTAATTCATGAAATATCATTACTTCTTTATAGTCTTCAGGGGCAGTTTCATCTTGAAGAACCGACATACCTGATATGTCCAACCTTTGTTCCAATCCCAATCGCAAATTGTGGCTTGGTGAAGAATTGTGGTTTAAATCAAAACTTGTTTCATCAGATTTAGTGATGTGATATTTCTCACCTTTATAGGTAGCTTGATAACAATTTTCATCTTTATCTGTTATTGTTACTCTTTCCAAAATTATGTTTTTTGACAGGTTCATACAACATTTTCAGTTATTATAGCTTATAAACCTTTCTATATTTACTCCTTAAAAGTAGTTATAGAAAGCTTTTTATACCCATGATTGCTTAGAAGTTTTAAGCCCGCCATGAGAATACTCAATAGAGCATGGCAACGCCTAGCGATGAGCTTGGGGGTTAGTGTTGCGGGCGACAATACAACCTTTTTTTCTTGTAAGAAAAAAACTTTGTAGTGTTCATCTATGATGAACAAATGTTAAAGTCATTTTGACCTTTAACATATCCATAAAAAGAACAGAGTGGCGTATTGCCAAAAGAAACTAAGATAGTGAAAAGAGAGTGTATTGCCAAAAGAAATTGGGGATGTCCAAAATAAATTTTGGCGAAAGAAAACAGAGTGATTGTCAAAAGAAACTGATATAGTAAAAAGAAAGAGAGTGTATCCCAAAAAGGGAAAATATCATAATAAAAAATATATCAAACAAATCAAACCAGATTAAGATCATATATCATATCACTTAATCCGCAAGGAGAAAAAATACAGTGAAAATTACTTCAGAAATGAATAGAAAAAAGAGATAAATATATAGAAGACTGAAGTATAAAAAAACTTTTTCTGGTTGTTACGGGGGTAACATGGCAAAAATAAGTCCAGTAAGTGCAAAATATATAATTCATACCAACATCCAAATTGAAGGTGTTGTTGATAAACCAGATGTGATTGGTGCCATTTTTGGGCAGACTGAAGGTTTATTGGGGAATGAATTAGAATTAAGAGAATTACAAAGAAGCGGGAGAATTGGAAGAATAGAGGTTAATTTAGATGCCAGAAATGGCAAGAGTTCTGGAATGATTATAATCCCTAGCTCCTTGGATAAGGCTGAAACTGCGATTATTGCTGCAAGCTTGGAGACTATCCAAAGGATAGGACCTTGCAATTCTAAAGTTAAAGTTGAAAAAATAGAAGATGTAAGAATCAGCAAGAGAACATTTGTTCTTGAGAGAGCTAAAGAGCTTTTGAGGGAGTTGACTTCTGGAGTATTGCCTGATAGTCAGGATTTAACTGACCAGGTTGCTCAGAGTGTTAGAATGATGGAAGTGATGGAATATGGGCCAGATAGGTTGGCTTGCGGACCTGGAATTGACGAAAGTGAGGAAGTTATTATTGTTGAGGGAAGAGCGGATGTGTTGAACTTGTTGAAACATGGCATTAAGAATGTTATTGCTGCTAATGGAACTTCAGCTCCTCCAACTTTGAGACAATTGGCTACAAAAAAAGATATTGTGGCTTTTGTCGATGGAGATAGAGGAGGGGATTTGATTATTAGAGGGCTGCTTGATGCTGGAGTTGAGATAGACTTCGTTGTTAAGGCTCCTGATGGCAAGGAAGTTGAAGAGATTGCTAAGAAAGAGATTCATAAAGCATTAAGAGGAAAGATGGCTATTGAGCAGTATAAGCTTGAGATTCTTCCTGGAACTGTTAATGGCGAGACCATGAGAGACCATCCAAAAGCTGAGGGTCAAAGGGTTGACAACAAGGCTGGTGAAATGAGAGATGGCAGGGATTTTAGAAGGTTTGACAACAGAGAGAGATTTGATAATCGTGAAAGAACCGATAATCGGGAGATTAGAGAAAGACCTAGTTTTACTCCTCGACCTGTTGCATTGACTAAACAAGAATCTGGAAAATTCAAAGAATTACTGGATGACTTGGTTGGGACTAAAGGAGCTTATATTCTGGATGATAAGTTGAATGTTCTTGGAAAGGTTCCTATAACTGAATTGTATGCTGCTGTTAGAGGATTGCCAAGTTCGCATGCTATTGTGATTGATGGCATTGTAGATAGGAATATTGTTTCTGTTGGTGAGAAGGCCAATGTTAAATTTATGATTGGAATGACTTCAAGAGTTAGGCCTGGAGAAACGAGAATTAGAGTGTTGGGGAAGGATGAACTCCTTTCTTAATTCCTTTCTTCCTTTTTTAAATCTATGATTTAATTAGGATAATACACCACAGAAATTGATTTATATACCGTTTTGTTAATAGCATTATGGGATTAGAATATTTTTGGCCTATCGATACAGGATGAGATAGATTTTACGTTTTTAAATCAGTTCTTGTGTCAACAGATGGCTTTAAACTTTTTATCCAGGAGTTTTGGGATATTTTGGCAACTATTGAAGCGAATAAAGGAAAAAAAGACTTCGCCATTTTATTGGGTGAAGATAAATTTAATTCTAGATTTATATGTCGAGAAGATTTAAAATCATTTGGAAAAGAACTTGAAGATGCTTCACGAATTGCCATCAGACATCCGATATCAACGTATTATCAGGATACGAAAACTAAGAAAGTTGTTCCGATTCTTGCCACTGACCCTGGGGTAAGTAATGCTAGTGCAGCATCATATTTATTGGCAGGACAGAGACTTTCTGATTTGTGCTTGAAACAAGACTCAATAATGGAGATTAAGATAGGAGATAAGACCCCTCCTAATTATAACCTTTCTTTAGACGACTTTGCTAGTGGTGAAAATTTATTTGATTCTCGTTCAGGGCGTTTATTAAGGTAGCTTCTTTTTTTAGAAATGAATGAATTCCCAGTAACTTTTTTCTTTTGCAAAAAAACCCTTAACTAAAAATAAAATGGAATGAAAAATTATTTTCCAGAAATGGATTAGGCAAAAATCAAAGGTTAACTTAAACTTTTCTTACCTTTGGAACTTCTAAGCGCTCATACTAAGAAAATAGGGATTAAGGAATGTAACATTAATGCTTTTGAGCAATCACTATTTTTTCTCCAGAGATATGCTGAGCTTCCTGTAAAACTGATTTGTGCATGATTTTGCTTGCGTCTAGCACCTCTACTCCAATAAGCTTTTCTTTTTTATCAAAATCAAGAATAATCTGCTCATTTAGTTCGATTGTTTTTTTTGCTTCTCCTTTTTTTATTGCTCCGTTTAGATAAATATATGCTGCATCCACTTCTTTGTCGTATTCGATTTTCATATTTTAAATGATGGTTATAACCTTTATATGACTTTCTGTTTCTATGAATTTTATTTTTAGTTCTCTTCCTTTTACGATTCCAACAGCTTCTTTTCTGCCTTCAAAGGATTTCTTAACATATGAGGGTTGGCTTAAAACTTATTCAATTTCTAATGGTGAAATCCCTCTTTGATTCATCCTCTTTTTTGCATGCTCTGAATACACAATTTGCATTAAGCTGTTTAAATTGAATATGATTATATAATCTTTTCTTTCGCTAACGTTTCTTTTAAAAGAAAGGTTAAATGACTTCCCAGTAAGCTTTTTCTTTTGTAAAAGAAAAACCTTAAGGAAAAAGAAAATTTTGGTTAAAATTGACGGGCCAGAGATGGATTAGGCAAAAATCAAAGGTTAACTTAAACTTTTCTTACCTCTGGAACTTCTAAGCGCTCATACTAAGAATTAAGGCTGCACCATTCCTGGTCTGACCTGGTTCATCAAAATACCAGCCAAAAAAGGCAAAGGATCATAGTACAGGTTAAGGCCTATGACTCCTGAAAAACCTCTCTCTGGTTTTCGACTCCACCATATAGCCCGGTTTGTGGTTACAACAGGGGGCTAACCTGCCAGTCTAGTCATGTTTTATAAGGATTTTAGGGTTTTTAAAGATGGTGGTTTTTGTTTTGGGAATATATTTATACTTGATTTTTATTGTTTAACTCATGAAGAAAGTTGTTGTGATTGGCGGGGGATTTGCTGGGAGTTATGCTGCCAGAGAATTGCAAAATGGTTTTGAGGTTACTTTGATTGATACTAAAGATTATTTTGAGTTTACTCCAAGTGTATTAAGATGCTTGGTTGAACCTGAACATCTTTGTAAGATCCAAGCGATGCATAAAGAATATTTTAAAGGTGAATTAATTGTTGGGAAGGTTAGCGAGGTTTTCCTGGATTATGTTGTTGTTAACGGTGGGAAGATTGAGTATGATTATTTGGTTATATGCTCTGGTTCTAAGTATAACGCGCCTTTTAAAGAAGAAGTTGCCATTGCAGGTAGAGGTGCTGAAATTGTCAAATATGCTGGGCAATTGGAAAAAGCTGAGAAGATTTTGATTATTGGAGGAGGGATTGTCGGGGTTGAATTAGCAGGGGAGATCTTGGATAAGTACCCTGGGAAGAAGATTACTATTGTCCATAGCCATCGAAGATTGATGCAAAGATGCAGTGAAAAGAGTTCTAGGTATGCTGAAAAGTATTTATTGGGAAAAGGCGTTGAGATTGTTTTTAATGATAGGGTTGTTAAAGGGGTTAAGGGGGATTATACTACTGAGAAAAAGAATAAGATTTTTGCTAACATGGCTTTTTTATGCACCGGGATAAAAGCTAATTCTGGATTGTTAAAGAGATTTAATGGGGTTTATGATAAGGAATTTGTTAGGGTTAATGAGCATTTACAGCTTTTTGGTTATGAAAAAATATTTGTTGGAGGAGATGTTAATAATATTATTGAAGAGAAGACTGCTCAGAATGCTGAAGAACACGGAAAAGTTATTGTTGAGAATATAAGAAGGTTAGATTCTGGAAAACCCCTTGTTGATTATAAAAATAAGAGAAGAGTGATGGTTGTCAGTTTGGGAAAGAGAAATGGGATTTTTATGTATGGGAATATTGTTTTAACCGGGAGAGTTATTGGCAGATTAAAAGATTATATTGAGAGAAGAGAGATGGGGAAATACCGATTAGGCTGAGAATTTATAATTTGTTTCTAGGTTTGGCTGCTTTAATTCTGCAGCGATTCCTCTGCCTATGAAATAGGAAGATTGCGAGGAGAATTGTGATAACAGATTGAATAAATCCTTTTTTTCTTCATACTGAACTATTTTTGGGTCTTCTATGTTTGCTATTGATTTTGCATCATCGATTGCTGTTTGCAGGTTTCCTAGTTTATCAATTAAGCCCAGTTCTAATGCTTCACTGCCTAAGAAAAATTCTCCTGTTTTTATTCTTTCTATGTTTTTTAATTTTCTTTTCTTTTGGATTTCTTTTAAGAATTCTTCATGAATAATTGATAGCTTTTTATCTAAGATTGATTTTTCTTCCTGGGTTAATTGTTGATAGGGATTGCCGAGTTCTTTGTATTGCCCCACTGAGATCTGTTCGTATTGGATTCCTAGCTTGTCTAATAACCCTGAAAATTCTAAATAAGATGATGTTACACCAATGCTTCCTGTTATTGATAGTTTGTCTGCTATGATTTCATCTGAGGATGAGGCTATCCAATATGCACCTGATGTGCCAATATCTCGGATTACTGCTATCTTCGGCTTTTGGATTGTTGATAGATAATCAGCGATTTCTTTTGAGGCTAGGACTGTGCCTCCTGGTGAGTTGATTACTAAGATTATTGCTTTGACGTTTTTGTTTTTGTTTGCTTTGTCTAAGTTTTCTAAGATTGATTTTGTTGAATGCTGCTGGAATGATAATTGGGATTGAATGTTGCTTATTTCTCCTTCTATTTTGATGATGGCTATTTCATCCTGCTGGATTGAAGATTTGATGATTTGTGAAGTGCTGAATATGAGCGATGCTATTAAGAGAATTACAAGGACTGCTACATGCCAACGTCGTATTCGCATTATTATACTATGAGAAGAAAGATTTAAGAAATGATATGTTGGACGGACCGGGGATTGAACCCGGGACTCAAGACTGCCAGCCTCGAAGTTTAACCACTAGCCTACCCGCCCATGATAACTTATTTAAATGTTGAGATTAAATGGTTTTCTATGAGGCTTAAAAAGAGATTGAAGAGATTTGTTGATAACTATCTTCTTTTTAGAGAGGCAAATGTTCTTAATTTAATGGGTGAATTAGAAAAAATGTCTATTACGGAGATGATAAAAAAAATTCCTGAAGATAAGCGAGGAAAAATTGAAGGGGGTTCATGGGGTGGTGATTTGTTTTATCATAGAGCTGCCGAAATATTATATTTTGAAAATATGGATAAGAAGGAAAGAATTAAAGATTTTGGATATAGAGTATTGGATGTTATTGTTAATTAGTTATTTTTTAAGAGAATCAAATTTTATTTCTGCTTTTAATAATTTATTTATTGTTTCTTTTAATTTTGCTAGGGGGATTCTTACTTGCTTTGTTGAGTCTCTTTCACGAATTGTAACATCATTTTGATTTAATGAATCAAAATCAATTGTGATGCAGTAGGGGGTGCCGGATTCATCTTGTCTTGCGTATCTCCTTCCAATTGAACCTGAATCGTCGTAGAAGCAATGAAATTCGTTTTTTAGCAATTGGAAAACTTCTTCTGCTTTTTTTGTTAATTCTTCTTTGTTCGATAACAATGGGAAGATTGCTGTTTTGATTGGGGCTAGTTTTGGATGAAAATGAAGGACAATGTTTTCTCTTTTTGAATCATACTCATACGCTTCGTACATAAATGTTAAAAAAGCTCTGTCTATTCCTTGTGAGGGTTCGATGACTTTTGGAGTAATTTTTTGCTTTGTTGATTCATCGTAGATTCCAAGAGGTTTTTTTGAGTGCAATTGATGCTGAGTTAGGTCAAATTGCTGCCGGTCTGCACATCCATGAATTTCTTTGAATCCAAAACCTGGGAAATCGTATTCTATGTCAAAAGTTGCTTTTGAGTAATGTGAGAGTTCCTGCTTAGTGTGTTCCCGGATTCTTAGACTGCTTATGTTTACATTGAGAGAGGTGAACCAATGCAATGTTTGCTGGAGCCAATAGCAATGCCAGGATGACATCTTATGGAGTTTTACCAATTCTGAGAGGACAACCAGTTCTTCTGCCTTTCCTGATTCCTGGGCTTTTGAAGAGAGGAATTTTATTTTTATATCTTTATCGAGATTGTAGGGAAAATCTTCCTTGTCTGGATGAATAAAATACTCTATTTCTGCTTGTTCGAATTCGCGTAATCTGAAGAGAAAATTTCTTGGTGCAATTTCATTTCTGAATGCTTTTCCTATTTGAAGGATTCCAAATGGCAATTTTACCCTCGAGGTATTGACTATGTTATCGAATGATGCGAAGATTAATTGGGCTGTTTCTCCTCTTAGATAAGCTGTTGAGGATGAATCTTCCTGGGCTCCCATTTTTATTGGAAACATTAAGTTAAAATTTTTTATTTCTGAGAAATTTGATTTACATTTTGGGCAGGTCAGCTTATGTTCCTTGACTAAATTGCTAATACCTTTTACAGATAATCCTTCTGTCTGAATTTTTAATTTTTCTTCTATGAAGTGGTCTGCTCTTAGTTTGTTTTTGCATTTGTTGCATTCCAATAATAAATCTGAGAATCCTGATAAATGCCCTGAGGCTTCCCAGATTTTTTGATGGCTTATGATTGAACCATCTAAACCTAACATATCTTGTCTTTCATGTAAGAAAGTTTTCCAGAATTCTTGCTTGATGTTGTTTTTTAATTCTACCCCTAGTGGACCATAATCATATAATCCTGCTAATCCTCCATAGAGTTCTGAGGAAGGATAGACAAATCCTTTTTTCTTGCAGAAAGTTGCCAGTTCTTCAATTGAAGGTTTTTGTGAGTTCACCATCTTTTTTCTTCCATTATTTATCCTGAATTAGGTTTGGTCTGAATGATTTAACATTAGATTTAGCTTGTATATATTCTTTTGGGATTTCTTCGTAGTTTAATATTTCTGGGGCTTCTAATCTTGAACAGCTTGTATTAATCCAGGCCTGAATTTGCGGGAAGTTTTCCAATTCATTCAAATCTAATGTGTTTGTGGTGAAGATGAAACATTCTTTTTTTAGCTTTGATTTTATATCTAATGCTAATGCGATGTTTTCCTGGCCGGGTTTTGTTGATACTATGACTCCTATTTTTTCTGCTGCTAAGAATTTCTTTATTTTTCCCAACTTTTGCTTTTCATAATCTTCTATTTCTTTATTGCTGATTAAGAAAAATTCTTCTGTTTCCGGGTTGAGACTATAGGTTGGCTTTTTTGTTTTTCTTGCAACATAAATAGGATGGAACTTTCCAACTCCAAGGTATAGATAAGAATCAACTTTTTCCTTGCTTAAGTTTACTAAGCTGCAACCAACGACTTGACCGATGATAACTGAATTTGGCAATTGGGCTTGGAGTTCTTTGAGTAAATCAACGTACTGGATGATTGAAACTAAGCCAATTTTACCTTTGATGTTTACTTTTTTAATTAGGGGCTTGATGTTAATCTTTGATTTTGTGCTGAGGAACAGGACTTTCATACTAAATCTTCTAGATGAGTTATTTCTCTTTTACCCTCTTCAGTTTCAACCTGAAAACTTGAGCTTTGCATAGGCTGGTTTTGAGCATCAAAATAAGTTAAGATGTAATGTTCTATCTGCCCAGAACCTGTTGGATAAATTCGGAGTTCTTTTATTATATATCCTTTTGGGGGAGTTTTGAGGGCTGTTAATTCTTGCTCGTCTTTTGTCACTCTTTCCCATTCACCATCTGTTAAAAATCTTGAATATGCTATTTTTATTCTTGTTTCTTGCTTGGTTTTTGGCATTTTGTTTCCTATTTCTTTAATTTCTTTACTTCAGCATCTTTGCTTATGATTGCTGAGTTTCCTGATGGGTCTTCAATTATTATTTTTAACTGCTCTTCTCCAAGTTCGACTTTCCAGAGCTTCTTTAAAAGGTTCTTTGCTGCTTTCTTTTCTTTATCTTCTTCTGCTGTATCTCTTTGGGATTCTAAGATTCCTTTGAACCTTGCTAATAATCCTTCGATGTTTGAGATGTAACCTACTGATGCTGGGCCAGGAGTTACTGACATCTTTAATTGGGGAACTTTGACTGTTGCTTGTGAAGACTTGACAACTCGTATATTGAAGTCTTTCTTTGTTTTGATTGTGAATGTGTATGAAATAGGGCCTTTGTTATCTACAGCTTCTATGTCTGATGTGTGGTATTTGCATGAAGTGCAGGTCATTGACATTAAGAAACATTTTCCAAAGAAAGGAATTTCTTTCTCATCTTCGATTAAGGTTAATGATTCTGCTTTACAAAAAGGACAGGGCTGGTTGTTTATTTCGTTCATTTTTTATAAGAAGAGAGGAAAATTTATAAAGGTTTTCTGTGATTGCCAAGAAGTCTTTCTGCTGTTAATCTATCTATTAATCCTTCAAAAGTTTTTGATAGCTCTTTATCGTGATTGTTTTTAAGAGCGTCTTTTGCAGTGTTAGACCAACGAAGACATATAGAAGTCCATTTTTCTTGATATTCTGAAGAATTATAGAGAGAATTCATCTTAAGAATTACTCGTCATCATCAACTACTGTTGATTGTGATGATTCATGGGGGACTGCTGTTGATGCGTTGTCTCCTCTGTCAACCATTGCGAAACTTGGAGTTACAACAATCCAATCGTCTCCAAACCCTGCTATGTCTCCACCAATAGCGTCACAGGTCTTTTTTATCTTGTTTACAGCCCTTTTCAATTCGACAATGTCTTTTTCCTTGATAGGTCTTATGTTGACTAAAGCTATTGTTGTGCCTTCTCTTAAAGCGTCTAAAGCAGGTTTGATGTCTGCGAAGTCTTCAACTACATAAGGTTTAATCAGAATTTTGGCTCTTGGGCCTTTTTCTTTGACAGAGTCTACCTGAACATACTCTTCTTCAATGTGACTGCCGTATTCCGGCTCTTTTTTGCCTTTGAAGAGCTTTTCTTTGATGTTAAAAAATCCACTTGCCATGTTCTCTTTCCTCTACAATAGCAACAGATA
>DATDZG010000018.1:0-3150 GCA_035288805.1 Candidatus Nanoarchaeia archaeon | reverse complement strand
CAACTTCCGCAGATTCCAATACCGCATCGAGTCATATAATCAACTGAAGAATAAACCATTTCAGGAGCGGATACTTTTAACTCTAAAGGCAAGACCGCATTTATCATTGCTTTTGGCCCGCAATTAAAAAAATAACTTCCTTCTCTTAGATTATCCATTAAATCCGTAACCAGGCCTTTTCTTCCTAAGCTTCCATCTTCTGTTGCTATTTCAACTTTTCCATATTCTCTAAACCTATCTAGGTAAGCTATGTGTTCCCTATCTTTTGCTGCTAATAATGTTAATACGTCCGAATCTCTGGAAAGTTTTTTTGCAAGGAGATATAATCCTGCTATTCCACAGCCCCCTCCAACCAAAACAATATTTGATTTTTGAGGAGCATTAACCCCTTGTCCATAAGGCCCCCTTACATAAAATGAATCTCCTTTTTGAAGCGAATTTAATTTCCTTGTGAATTCTCCCCTTTCTAAAACGCCTAATGTTAAAGGATCATCGTCCATAACTGAAAATGGTTTTTCTCCTACACCTGGAATCCATACAAAGATAAATTGTCCAGGTTCGCTGAGCATAATTTCATCTGTTTGAATAATATTAAAATCACATGCAGAATCTATCTTTTTTTCTATTCTTACTTTTTTGTATTGCATATTAACTTTTTTTAGCAAACCTTCTGCACTATTTGTCCAACCACCTCCGTCTATGTCTGCTTTAAGAGCAAAAAAATAAGCTTTTATTTCCCTTTCATTCATTCCAGCCAACGCACTTCCTACACCAAAAAATGTTGCTCCAACTTCTGCATAGGCCCCAATATCTCTAGCATTTCTTATTCCCCCCATTCCTATTATCGGAATATTTTCTCCTATGGCTTGCCTTATGTCTCTAACACATTTAAGCCCGATGGGGGTTATTCCTATCCCTGAAAGCCCGCCAACCTTATTTGTTAAAACAGGGTTTCCATCAATAGAATAATAACCAGGCCCGACGGTATTTATAGCAACTATGCCCTCGGCTCCTGCAGAAATAGCGGATTTAGCAATTTCTCCGATATTTCCCGCATTCGGAGTTAGTTTAGCATAAACCGGTTTTCTTACCACTTCAACAACTTCATGAGTTATTTTCCCCACAACATCTTTATCCTGACCTAATTGCATACCATAACCTTTTGCATGGGGACATGAAAGATTTAATTCAAACCCATCAACAAATTTTTCTAAAGTACTTGCTACATAAACAAATTCCGAAACATCTTTGCCGAATATTGAAGCAAGTAAAAATTTATCCTCTGGAAAATTAGCTAGAGATAGTTTTTTTGCAAATTCTTCTGCACCCGGATTTGTTAATCCAACAGCGTTTACAAATCCTTGCGGGAGGTATTGTGCAAGAATTGGCTCTCTATTTCCCGCGCGAGGTTGCGGCCCAATACTTTTTGTTGTTAAAATTCCTAATTCTGGAATTCCTTTTGCTAATCTTTCTAAACAAGAAACTTCTGTTGCAACAATGCCGGAAGGAATTGTGAAGGGCATTACTTTTTTGCTTCCGATTTGCCTCTTTTCCATCATTCTCATTTCCTTATTCCTCTATAAACATCGACTTCATACTCGATATGCAATTCTTTATTTGGATTTATGCCAATTTCTGGCAGGTTAATACCAAACATGCTACATATATTCTTATGAGTTAAATTTCTTATTTGTCCTTCTGAAAAATTATTTGTTCTTAAATATTCAATAAAATGCGGATAAAAAGGTAGCCCGGGAAATCCTGACATAAATGGTTCTTCTAATTTTTCTTTTAGAGTATGTGGTGCATGATCTGTTTCTATCCAATCAATCTTGCCTTGTTTTAATAATTCTAACATCCCTTTTTGAGAAGCATCATCTCTAAGCGGCGGATTTACTTTATAGACAAGCCCATCTTTTGATTCTGGCACCAGACCATAATTCAATAAACAATGGTGTGGAGTTAATCCGCAACTAACTCTTATGCTATCTTCTTGTCTTGCCATATCAACCAATCTAACAGATTCAGGAACAGAAATATGTGCTATATGCAATGTTCCTTTAAATCGATATTCTGTTGCAAACTCTATTTGATTTCTTACTGATTCAACTTCAGATTCATTTGGTCGCGCATAAGAATGCGATCTTGGATTTAATGAATTCCAAAGATTAGGTCTTAATAAGGATTCTTTCTCACAATGGACTGCTAAAACTCCTGTATATCCTTCTTCAGCCAAAGTTTGATATACTAATCTTTGTTCATCTTTTTTGATAATTCCTAAATTCCCAACAGAATGTCCAGCAAACATTTTTAATCCAACAACTTTTGGGAAAAGCTCTCTCCATGTTTCTATTACCCCTTTTATTTGATCTGTATTAGAAGTTAAACCTGCATAAAGCCCATAAAAAACAAATGAACTAGCTTCGTATGCATCAGATAGTCTTTTTTCAATAAGTTCCCTTGAAGTTATTGGCGGAGAAGTGTTAGGCATATCAAAAATTCCAGATAAACCGATTCTATCAGCAACGTTCAAAGTATGAAGTATTGTTTCTTTATGACTTTGTGACCAATCTCTACAATGGACATGCGGGTCTATCATTTTAAAAATCAAAGTTGGGAAGTATGTTCTATTGCAGCAGCCCTTTTATCACTTGCTTGATAAATCCCTCTTCCAACAATGCCATGAAATCTATCTCCTGCAACTTTTGCAGCATCAGAAATATTCCCGCCTTGAGCAATAAATCCTGGGGCATAGAAAACAGGGATAATTCCTTCAGCCTCTACAACATCTCTGACTTGTTTTATTACATCTGGCTTATTTCCTGGAACAACGAAATTATTTATTCCTGCTCTTGCAGCGATCCTATACATATCTAAAGCACCTTCATCGGTTATGAATCCACCTTCACTTACAGTATATGCAGGATGAGTCATCCTCCCCCCTACAATAACTTTTAGTCCCTTATCTAAGGCGTGATAAATCCAGGCTCTTTCTGTTTCTGGCCCTGATTGGGGGAATAAAATAACTGCATCAAAACCAGCTTCTTTTATATTTTTCATGACTTCTTGTCCAGTATCAGGGATGTCTGTTCCTAATTTTTGACCATCAAATATTAGAGGTTTATCTGTATACCTTCTTGCGGTGCTAAT
>DATDZG010000017.1:0-2532 GCA_035288805.1 Candidatus Nanoarchaeia archaeon | reverse complement strand
CAGTAATATTTATATATTTACCTTATAAAGATTATTCATGGTATTGAAAAAGAGGGGCCAATCTACTCTGTTTATCATTATAGGGCTAATTATAATTATTTTAATCTCTTTAGTAGTTTACTTCAGATCCTCTTTTATTTCTCCCCCAAGAGTAGAAGACTTGCAGAAAGAAACAGATTGTCCTCAAAGAGTTATTGTAGATTGTATAGGCAAAGTTGCACCAGATTATATAGAATTGCTTGGAAAACAAGGCGGTTTTTTAACAACACCTCAAGATACTTTTAGGTTGTTCAACGGTTCAAGAGTATCAATTTTATGCTACAATATCGAAGGAAGAGATGAATGCAT
Organism: Candidatus Nanoarchaeia archaeon; assembly: GCA_035288805.1. GTDB lineage: Archaea > Nanobdellota > Nanobdellia > SCGC-AAA011-G17 > GW2011-AR20 > DATDYH01. The sequence goes on along the minus strand of DATDZG010000017.1, from coordinate 2,184 downwards.
TAACAGAATGTTAACAATTGAAGATATGGAAAAGCAATTGGAAAATTCTCTGAACTTTGCTTTACAATCCTGTGTAGATGTCCAAAAATGCAAGAGATTTGGCCAGCAATATACAATACAAACGCCTAAAAAATTAAAGACAGATGTTGAAATAGAAAAAGAAAAAGTTTTAGTTAAGGTAAATTATCCAGTTATCTTAAACTCAAGATCAGGCGCTCAATTAACAATACAGGAATTTTCTTCATCTTTAAACTATCCTCTAGGCAATTTATATGATGTCGCAGTAAACAATATTATAGACACCGAAGCTGAATTTGGTAATTTCGAGCAGTTATTATACATGATAACCCATAAAGGAAAAGTAATTATCGAATTAAAAAAACCATATCCTGATAAATTATACTTATTAAGAACCAACGATAATCCATTTAAATTTCAGTTTTTCGTCCAGGGAGAACCAGGCTAAAAATGGTATTTAAAAGAGGGTTGCAGGAATGTATGAGAACCCGCAGGTGGTTCTTATGATTAAAAAAAAATTTTATGCCTTGTTTGAAATGTTTGTTATAGTTTCTGCTATATTTTCAATAATAAACTTAAATTCTGTTCCTGTTTCAGCTCAGACCGTTATCTCCGGAGACCAAAAATCATGCTGTCAAAAAACATTGTCAGGTTCTTCCTGCGTATTTACGAATAATACAGAATGTGATCCAAATTTTTTATCAGCCCCAACCTCTTGTGACCAGACTAGTTTTTGTAAATTAGGTTGTTGCTTTAATGAAAACTCAGGAAATTGTTTCAAAAATACTCCTCGTAGCCTATGTCAATCTCAATCAAATTCTACATGGAAAGAAGGCGCTTCCTGCGATATTCCCCAATGCACAAAAGGATGCTGTGTTTTATCTAATGAATGCTCTTTCGTCACACAAACAAGATGCAAATCAGAAACCTCAAAATTTGCAGATGTAAATGCTACATTTTTATCAGAAATTAATACTGAACTAGGATGCATAAACCAATGCCGCTCTTTAGATCGTGGCGCATGTGTTAAACAAGATGGTTCATGTGTATTTACAACAAGAGAATCATGTGGTGTGGAAATTACAACTACAGATTCCCCTTTATCAGGTGTAAATAAATCTACTATAGGTTTTCATAAAGACTTTTTATGCTCTCATCCAGCCCTAGGAACTAACTGTGCAAGACAGCAAAAAACAGGCTGTTTATCCGACAAAGATGAAGTCTACTGGTTAGACTCTTGCGGCAATCCAGAAAATATTTATTCATCAAATAAACTTGCTTCTTTTAATAATGGCTTTATTTTAAATAAAGAGCAATCTTGTCAGATATCTGGCCCTGAAGATCCAGGTTGTGGAAATTGTGATTTTGCAAAATCAACATTGTGTAAAGAAGCCTCAAGAGAAAAATCCCCTGTATTCGGAAAATTTACTTGTAAATCAATTGCTTGTTCAGCCCAAGATGTTTTTAAGTCTCCCACATCTCCTGCTTCAGGCGGTCCAAAAAAAGCCGGAGAATCATGGTGTAATTATGATGGTCCTGTAGGTTTTGGCCGTGATTTAGTTGGCTCTCGCCATTTAAGAAAAATTTGTATAGATGGCCAGGAAGTTATAGATGAATGTGCTGATTTCCGTGAAGAGCTTTGTGTCCAAGGCAATTCAGGTGAGCCTCCTTTTGATAATTTTCAGACTTTCTTTTTATCTGGTCAAGGCAAATATATAGAAGCAGCTTGCCGTGATAATAGATGGGAAACTTGTAATGCAGCTAATCAAATTGCAATTGGCGGCTGTGGAGCAGACTGCGACTTTGCAAAGGCACAAATTTTAGGATGTGAAGGCTCTGATTGTGATGTTATAAAAGTGCAAAGGGAAACAGCATGTTGCAGAAAAAAAGCTTGTGATAATTTAGCATTAAGAGATTGTTTCTGGGCTCCATTTGGGGTTTCAGACCTAAGAGTTAAGCCAGAAGATGGTGGTGGCTTTTGCGTTCCTTATATTCCCCCCGGTATTAGATTCTGGGAAGCTGGCTTATCTGAAAATACTCCTGCAGGTTCTTCAACTACTTTAGCTCCACCCTTGAACCCACAAGCAGCATTTAATCAAGCTACAACTACACAAACAGCAGGCTTAACCTTATGCTCACAAGCAACACAAAAATGCAATGTTAAAT
>DATDZG010000016.1:0-3751 GCA_035288805.1 Candidatus Nanoarchaeia archaeon | reverse complement strand
TTCTTGCGATTGTGTTATTGTTGTAGGTTAACCTGCCTTGTAATGTTAAGTAAACATCTGATAGGTTGCTGGTTAATGTCTGGATAGTATATTGCTGGCCCTGAATGGTGATTATTGTTTGATTTGCTAATGTTGTGGTTGTTGTTTGGTTTATTTGGAGGGTGGTTGTTGTCTGGTTGATGAGTGTTGTAGTTGTTGACAGGGTTGTTGTGGTTTCTTGTAATGTAGTTGTTGTAGAAGAGGTTGTTGGTTCTTCCAGCGTTGTTGTTGTTGTTTCTGGCAATGTTGTGGTTGTCTCCTGGAGCGTGGTTGTTGTCGTATCTTCTATGCTTAACTGAAGCTGGGTAATTGCTTTTACTTCTCCATCATCTAGTAAGCTGATAACCAGGTTATGGACTCCTGCTGAGAGATTTAGACTGATTAGAGGGATATCTAATGAAGATAATTGATAAGTATTGTTTATTGGTGCGATGTTAAATTCTGAGATGTTGATGCTTGTTTCAAATGAACCTGAACTGAGCAATAGGTAGCTTGATAATGAAACTGTCTTGTTAATGTCAAATGTTATTGCTTCTGGATTGTAAATTGCTAATGTTGTTAATTGAGGCTTGATTATTAAAAGCGAGGAGATTAATAATATTGCGAGAATGCTCAGGAATGCCCATCTTGCTGTTATTGAGCCTTTGTGGAGAGATTCAAGCTCTTTAATACAATAATCAATCTCTTCATCATAATATTTGAGCCATTGTTTTTGAGTTAAACCTTTTAGGTTGAATCTGTCTGGATAAGCTGATACTAAGTCCTTGTAGGTATGACATTCATCAATTCTCTTCATCAATGCTTTTGACTTATTTCTTGACATAGTTCTCCCTCGCGATTTTAAGGATGATAGAATCTTTATCCAAGTCCTGGAATGAGATAATTGTGCCTTTGTCTAACTGTTTGAGAAGAGCGATTTGTTTAGGAAGAGTTATTACTAATTGCCCGTTTGGGAGCTTTTGGATTTTTACCATAACAAGCCCCTTTTTGGGAACACAAAGTTTGCTTGGGCAAACTTGGTGCGCCATTTGTCGTGGACAGATTTGCGAAAGGTTCTTGTAGTGTTCAACAAAGGTTGAACAAATGTTAAAGTCCAATGGACTTGTAACATATTCCCCAAAAACCAAAATGGTTCGGATTCCCTAAAACAGATTATATTACAAATATTTTTTCACCTCTAAAATACTATTATTTTTAATAGACTAATAGCTATCTTATTTAATATTTGAAATACTATTAAATATATAAGGCTTTTGATGAGGTGCTATTCCACCTTATTGGGACATTTTTCTGTGCAAAGGCGTACTGGAAAAAGAAAGACTTAAATAATTCTCATGCTAAATAATGGATATATGGCTGCTTTTCTTCTTAACCCTAAGAGTATTCTTTACACAATTGGTGGTGCTGCATTTGGATACTTCTTAAGCGCATCTTTTTTTCCAGATTACTCTTTAATTGCGATTATTATGGGGGGAATTGCAGGGATAGCAGCAAGTTTCTTTTATTAAAATGCCTGCTTTTGATGTTATAACTGGCCTTGTAATAAGCTTTCTTTGTGCTATTTTCTTATTTTTTTATCGAGGGCATTACAAGAAGGGCATAAAAGATTTTTTTGGGCTTATTTTTACTTCTATTCTTATTGGCTTTGCTCTCTACTCAGGTTATGCATCGGTTTATTTTGGGGTTTATGGAAATTTGCCTTTTAACCAGAATAATATTGTTTCACCGAGTTATATTGCGGTAATCGGAGGGATGGCTTTGATTGCTTTTTCACTTCAGGATTTGTTGAGAAAGGATAGAAAGCTGGATTAAATTTAAACAGCTGTTTTTCCTAACAAACTTATATTTAGGAAGATTTATATTTATAAAAGACAGGCAACAGACCAGGGCCTGTGGTCTAGTAGCTATGACGTCACCTTGACGGAGCTTTTTCTTTTTTGTAAAAAAGAAAAACCTCGGAAAAAGAAAAAACAGAGTGTAAAAAGAAAAACCTCGGAAATAAAGAAACAGGGTGAAAAAAGGAAAAAGAGCTTCAAAATGGTGAAATTCGCAGGTGCAAGTCCTGCCAGGCCCAGTAACAAATCCTTTTCCACAAGTTCACAAGTGAACTGTGGCACAGTTGACAAGTCAACTTGTGCTTTTGTAAAACACAAAGTTTGCTTGTGCAAACTTGGTGCGCCATCTGTCAGGGACAGATTAGCGGAAAAGTCTTTGTAATGTTCAACAAAGGTTGAACAAATGTTAAAGTCCAAAGGACTTGTAACATATGCCCAAAAGAAAACAGAGTGTATGCCCAAAAGAACAAAGTATGAGCTTTAGAAAAGGAATAATGAATAGTGGAAAATAAGCTTTTTTTATGAGAAATGTATTTAAAGGCTTATCACTTTACAAGGGTGATGATATATATACATAAACTTGACCAACTGACTCCTGGAATTGCGGATATAGAGAGTGTTTCATTAATAAGAGAGATAAAAAGCGAGACAAGATTTCCTATTAGTGAAGAGGGAATGAAAAGAAAGTTTACTGAGTTTTTTGTCAAAGAGCTTGATATAGCTGCAATGCAGGAGGCGCTGCAGAATGCCCAGCCTGCTATAGATGAAATTGCTGCTTTAATTGAGAAAAAAGACCCTGATTTTGAAGAGGTTAACCTGCTAAGAGCCTATAAGCTTGTTAATGAGGTGCCTGACTCCCTGATGGAGAATATTAATTATGCAAAAGAAATCTTTGAGTGGCAGAATGAGTTTCTGATTGAGATAACAAATGTATTTAATGGGCTGGCGAATATAAAAAGCTCTCAGGAGCTGCTGAATTTTAATGAGAGATTAAACAAGATTTTCATGAAAATATTAAGGAATGATGAGTTTACATTTAAGTTTCAGGATGTTATTCATGAAGGGCATGTTGAGCATATGAATGATCTGAAAACCATACTGCCTCAGGGATTTTTGTTCAAGATTCTGATTGAGGAGGAGCTGAACAAGGTTGATTTTAATGTGATTCAGAAAAGAATTGCGAGGGCAAAACTGGATGCTGCTGACAGGATATGGAATGGAGTTCTTGAGATTAAGAAAGGGGTTGACAAGGCTTACCAGATAAACATGAAGATGATTGAATTGAGCGTGATGCTGTATTCCTATGTGAAATTCTTTAAGCACAGATAATGCCCTGATATGCTTTTTCTGATTTTACCCAGCCCTTTTTCTGCTTTTATGCTGTTTTACTTAGTAAGTTACTAAGTAACTAAGTAACTAAGAAAGGTTTATATAGTAATTTAGAGATGTAACCAGAGATGAAGAAGTACCTGCTGCTGATAGAGGACGAGAGGTTGTGGAATGAGTTTAAGAGGGGGATTTCTAAGGATATTAACACAGAGATTATTGGCTTGATTAAGAAGAGAGTTGGGGGGAAGAAAAATGACTAACCCCGGGCAAGGCAGGAGGGGGCAGGTCAGCGTGTTTATATTTGTTGGGATATTTTTGCTGATAATTATTGGGGTGCTGTTTTACTTCAGGAATGAGCTTGTCAGCAGGGAGTTTGAGAGAGAGAGCAAGATTGGGGTTAGTGAGGGGTTCAAGCCTGTGAGGGATGGATATGAGGGGTGTGTAATGGAGCTTGCGGTGGAGGGGGTTAATCTTGTTGGGAGCCAGGGAGGATATTTAAGAGTGGACGATGATATTAATGCAGAAGATTATGCTACGGGATTTAAGAA
>DATDZG010000015.1:0-4924 GCA_035288805.1 Candidatus Nanoarchaeia archaeon | reverse complement strand
AGGTCATCATTTGGAATTTTCTCAAGCCTTGCCTGAATTTCTATAGGGGATAATCTTACATCTCCTTCTACAAAGGTTGTAGGTTTTTCAAGCTTGATTTTTGTCTGCTTTGTTTCGCAGCGAGGGCATTTGCTCACTGTTTTTAATGCTTTTACTTCTTTCTTAGAAATTTTTTCCTGGCACCTTTCTTCTGATAACAAGACTCTTGAACATTCCATGCAGGTGCTTCTTAATAAATCGTAAATAATTGGGATGTATTTTATATGAATAATTGGGCGGGCTAATTCTATGTAGCCAAAATGGCCTGGACATTCTTTTAATTTCTCTCCGCATGTTTTGCAGCGAATTCCAGGGTCAATAACGCCAAGACGGGTGTCCATTAACCCCCCGTCAACAGGATAACCTTCTTTATCGTAAAGTTCTGGTGTAACGATTTTAACCCCTGCCATTTTCTTAATCTGCTTCGGACTTAATAACCCGAAGTAAATTCCTGCAATTTTTTTATAGATGTATTCCATTTTCTTAGTATTTTGACTTCAGCTCCATAGAGCCTTTTTCAAAAAAAGGTTCGCGAAAAAACGAACTTTGCTTTTCTCCTTGTTGTTTTGTTATTTTCATCATCTTAGTATTTTGACTTCAGCTCCATTTTTGGATAGATGCAAAATGCCTTTAACTCATCAAGCAAAAGCTTGAATGCATAAGACATCTCTATAGGGGTTATCTCTACATTGCCCCCGCATTTTAAGCAATAGCGTGTTTTCTTATATGTGTCGTTGATTGCAAGCATACCGCATTTTTCACAGACATAGATTACTGCTTTGTCTGAATCAAATCTTTCTTTTAATAATAATGTTGCTCCATGGGCTACAAAGCAATCTTTCTCCATCTCTCCAACTCTTAATCCTCCACCTTTGGATCTTCCTTCTATAGGCTGGCGAGTTAATAATTGGATTCTTCCTGATGCTCTTGCATGCAGTTTGTTTGCAGCCATGTGCTTTAATTTCAAATAGTAGATATTGCCTGTGTAGATTTTTGCTTCGAATTGCTCCCCTGTTACGCCGTTGTAGAATGTTTCTGTTCCATCTTCTCTGAATCCAAGGGAGAGTAATTGCTTTCTTAAATCCTGCTCATTTTCTGTATCAAATGTTGTTCCTTCTACATATCTTCCTGCTAAGCATCCTGTTTTTGCCGCCAATACTTCTAAGAGATGACTTATTGTCATTCTTCCTGGGATGCCGTGAGGGGAGAAGATTAAATCTGGAACTGTTCCTTGTGCTGAGAAGGGCATATCTTCATGAGGAACAACCATCCCTATAACTCCTTTTTGTCCGTGCCTTGATGCAAATTTATCTCCAAGTTCTGGGATTCTTGGGTCTCTTAGTCTTACTTGAACAAGTTTATTTCCCTCTTCATTCTCGGTTATGATTGTCATATCAACGATTCCATGTTCTCCATGTCTTATTCCTACTGAAGATTCTCTTCTGGTTGATGCTGCTATTGAAAATTCTTCCAATTCTCCGAGGAATCTTGGAGGGGAGGTTTTACCCATTATAACATCTCCTTCGCCAACTGTTGCGCCTGTGTAAACCACCCCATCTTTTTCTAAATACCTGTAATCATGCTCTGACTTGTAACCTTTGACTTCTTTATCTGGAATTGTTATTTCATCAACCTGACCTCCGGAGTATCTTAACTCCTCGGCAACATAAGGTCTGAAGTAAGTTGACCTTGCAAGCCCTCTTTGGATAGAACCCTTGTTGATGATGATTGCATCTTCCATGTTATAACCTTCGTATGACATCAATGCAATTGTGATGTTTTGCCCTGCAGGATGTTTTTCATAATCTGTTACGTCATGCATAAATGATTTTACAACCGGTCTTTGAGGATAGTGGAGAACAGAAACATCGGTATCCATGCGCACTAAAAAATTTGATGCGTATAGTCCTAGAGACTGTTTTTGAATCTTGCTCCCTCTTATTAAACGGGAACTTGAACCGTAGTTTGAATAAGGAATTAAAGAAGTAACAAATCCAAGAATTACAATAGGAGAGATTTCGAGATGAGTGTGCTCTTTGGTTAACTCTTCTTCTTTTAATGCAATGTAGGAATCTTCTTCTTCAGCTGCGTCTAAATATTCTATTACTGATTGTGAGATTAGATCATCCCAGGAGAACTGAGAGCCTCTTAATTTTTCAATTATTTCAGATGTTAATAAAGACTTGCCATCTTTTACCCTGATTAAAGGTCTTCTTGCTCTTCCTGATGTTGTTTCTATATAGACTTCGTCATATCCTTGATCGTATCTTATGTTCAATGTTCCAGGGAGCTTGTTTTCCCAGCGTTTTTCTTTTACTGAAGAAATAAAACTCTCTCTATTCTGAACTGAACCTATGAATTGTTCGTTTAAATATACATCTACCATAACAACTCCCTTGAGCCTTTTTTAAAAAAAGGTTCGCGAAAAACATTGTATCCCCAAAACATTTTATTATTTATTTTCATTTGAGCTCCAACCCCAAGGCTTCCAATTGTTTTTTTATTTTTGTGTCCTGAACTTCTTCCTGCGAGATTTTCGTTGTTAATGCAAGATTTTTTCTTAATCCGATTGGGGTTCCTTCAGGAGTTTCTACAGGGCATAGTCTGCCCCAGTGTGTCGCGTGCAATGCCCTTGCATCAAAATTTTCCTGGGTGGTTGATAATAATGAAACTACTCTTTGAAGATGGCTTATTGTTGCCAGGAAGTTTGTCCTGTCTATGTTTTGCGAGATTCCTTTTCTTCCACCCACCCATGAACCTGTTGCCATCGCACTTTTAATCCTTGATGTTAATAATTGGTCTCTTATTATAATTCTGATTGACTGGAATTTTCCTCTTTTTACTAATCTTTGGAAATTGTAAAGCATATCTTGGACTAAACTTCTTAGGTTAATCCTGAATAAATCTCCCAGCAAATCCCCGGATAATTTTAATTTTTTGTCCATATAATGGTCTTTGTCCCTTAATGACGCACCTTCTCTTGTAACCATTAAGAATCTTTTAATGTATTTGCAGAGATTGTATGCTTTATATAGTCTGTCTTCTGGTTTTATTCCTAAATGAGGCAATAGGTATTTGTCCAATAAATCTGTGGATTTTTCTATTTTTTCCTCGGGAGACTGTGTCATTCCTACTTTTTTGCCTATGTATTCCAATGCATCTTTTTGAGTTTTCAGGTCTTTTGTTTCGTATAAGTTAATGAAAATGTCGTCGTATTGCTTGTCTTTTGAAATCATTTCTGAGATTTCCTGGTCTACTGTTATTCCTAATGCCTTGATTACAGCTGTTATTGGAACTCTTTTGAATCTTGTGAATGACAAGTAGATGATTCCATTGCGCATCTGTTCGATTGAATGAGGGATTCTGTAGCTTCCTTTCTCTGAGAATATTTTTGCAACATACTTGCTTGGCCCCGTTTTTGTTTTCTCTATGAATAATTTGTTTGAAGCCAAGTCCTCGACGGTGATTAAAACACGCTCGTTTCCGTTTAAGATGAAATATCCACCCGGGTCATATGGGTCTTCGTAGTGCTCTGCAAGAGATTTTTTATCCAATCCACTTAAATGACAATATTTTGATTTTAGCATTACAGGCATTTTTCCGATTAATGCATTGAACGATTCTCTTTCAACTCCGTCGACAAATGTGCTTATTCCTAAGTAGATAGGTGTTGAATATGTTAATGACCTTAACCTTGCTTCTACAGGGTATACATCCCTCTTGCTTCCATCAGCTTCTACAATGCTCGGCTTTTCAACTCTTATTTTTCCAAGCTTGATTTTGAAATCTTTTATTTCTGCTGGAATGATTGTTGGGATTATTTCCTGGGTTTCGTTGACGATTTTTTGCAATTCCTCGTCCATAAATTTGTTGAATGACTGAACATTTGATTCAACTAGAGAATGCTTGTCAAAATATCCTTTGATTAATTCTTTGTAATAAGCTGTCATTTTATACTACAATCCTATAGAAGAGTGATTCCCCTGTTGTCGGGCTCTTTCTTGTTATTTTTATTACATCGCCTTTTTTTACATCTAAATGCTTTATGGCCGGATCTTCCTTGTCGATTTTTGGCAATTGTGCCTTGCTGACGTTGTTTGATTCCAGAAATTCGTTTTTTTCTTCATCACTTAATTTGTAGTGCTTTGGTACAAATATATGCTTTGTGATGTCTATCTTTTTTTCTTCCATCTTGGAGTAGATTTTTAGCAATCAAAGGCTTTTTATGTTTTTTGGTTTTGATTTCGGGCCGGAAGGGATTTGAACCCTCGACCACCTGCTTAAAAGGCAGGTGCTCTAAAGCCAAGCTGAGCTACCGGCCCGTAAGCATGATGTCTAAGCGCCCTGACCGGGATTCGAACCCGGGTCCCAGCCGTTCTCCTGGTAATCTTGATTATTACCCTTGACAGGGCTGGATGATAAACCGCTACACTATCAGGGCCTGTAAATTCGGTATTGAAAATGTTTAAAATAGTATTGATTCTTGATAAATTAATCATTGTAACCCCAGAAAAATCCCTCACACTAAAAATTTGCTTTCAATGGGTATATAAGCTTTTCTCTTCTATAGATTTTGATGTTTTTACTTAAAGGTTAAGATGAATAACATAAATGATTTAGTTGATAGATTGGTAATAGATTTAGAATTATCTAAAAAAGAATTATATCGCAATAAAAGGGTTCTTTTAGGAGGAGGACTTCTTTATGTTGGATCTACAGCAGGGATAGCTTTTTTATCCCATTATTGTTTTGACAGAACATTTAATGATAAAGCTGATGCTACTTTTTTTACTCTTATTTTTACAGCTTTTTATTATGTTTCTGTTAGAGAATGTTTTGCTGAGTGGAGTGAGAGGATGCTTAAATATCGTAAAAGATTGCGAAA
>DATDZG010000014.1:0-16862 GCA_035288805.1 Candidatus Nanoarchaeia archaeon | reverse complement strand
CAAGGCCATCACAAAGGTGCTGAAACCTTAGACAATATAATCAATTTCTGTTTAAAAGAAAAAATAAAAATTCTAACAATTTACGCTTTATCTTCCAAAAATCTAGAAAACCGTTCAAAAGAAGAACTTGCTGTTCATTTCGCATTGCATAAAAAATACTTAGAGAGAGAATTAAAATCAGGAAGATATGAAAAAGACCAAATCAGATTTAATGTTCTTGGAAGAATTTCATTATTACCAAAAGATGAACAAAATATTTTAAAAGAAGCCATGGAAAAATCTCGCAATTATCATAGATTCATTCTCAACATTTGCATAGCATACGATGGCCAGGAAGAAATAGTTGATGCAGCAAAATCAATCATCAAACAAGGAATTAATCCAGAAAAAATAAATGAAGAATTAATAAAGAAAAATCTTTACACTGCAGAATTTCCTCCCCCAGAATTAATCATCAGAACAGGCATGTTCCCAGAGCAAAGACTTTCAGGATTCTTACTCTGGGATTCCTCATACTCAGAATTACATTTTACTAAAACACTTTGGCCTGATTTCTCTATCCAAGAATTAAAATCAATTTTAGACGATTATCAAAACAGAGAGATTAGAAAAGGAAAATAATCAAACACTATCAGGAAAAGTCTTCTCAGCATCTGTCTTGGCTGCTCTCTGCCTGCAAGTTTCAGCAAAGTCCCTTAAGGTATAAACATTAGCTTCTATTCCAATAAATTGATCTTTTGTTCCAGCACAAATGAATTGAGGGATAGTTCTTGATTTATACACCCCTTCAAAGCATTCTTTCATATAATCCTCATTCTCATAAAAGCTTCCCTGAGTCTCATTTCCAACCTGTGCTCTTACAATGCTGTAATTCAACTCCCAAATCTTGTTGACAGTAGGCTCCCACTCAGAACTAAAAGAACTCCATGGAGCATATCTAAAAATAATTGTTTCTTTTTTCAAGGCAATAAATTTGCTCAGGCATTTCTCATGAGGAGATAGAGGTTTAACACTTAAATTCGTTGTCTCATTGCTGATATTCACAGTTTCATTTCCAGAAACATTAACTAAAAGCGTTGTAGTTGTTGTAGCAGTTATTGATGTTGTATTTGTTTCATTGCTGATAATCGTAGCATTAATAGCAGTATCAACCAAAGGCCCGTCAACATCAGAAGTTTTAGACATCTGCCATACTCCATAAGAAACTAAAGCAAGTAAAATCCCAACTAAAGCCACAACCACCCATTTATTCATGTTTTTAAAAAAATGTCAAAACTTATAAACTTTTCCACAAGTTCATTACTATGAACTGTGGCACAGTTGATTTTATCAACTTGTGCTTTGAAAAATAATTAAAGGAATATGTCTAATAAAGGATACAAAAGGATATAAATGATAAAATGTGAACAATGAAGGTAAAAATGGCATATGATGAAATCTCATTTACAGTAGAGGAATTAAGAGACATTGCAAAACCAAGAACTTGGTTAAGAACAAGACTGGTAGAAAGAACAAAATTTACCCCCCAATTAGAGGCACAGCTTAAAAATGCTGTGATGGATAAAGTAGATTTAGACGCTTACGAACCAAGAACATCTCCAGCCTACCAAAGAGAAGTGGCTAGAATAAGAAGAGAAATAGGTAATATTTTATATCAATAATTTCTAAAAACCAATAAAGGAAACGTTTAAAAAAAGCTGTTCCAGACTAATATCAGAAATAATTTTCTTTTTCCCAAGGGTTTTTCTTTCCAAAAGAAAAAGGCTTTGCGTCGATTGTATAGTGGTTAGTATCTCAGCCTTCCAAGCTGATGGCCGGGGTTCAAATCCCCGTCGACGCAGTTTCTTTTTTAACATGGTGCAAAAAATCTCGGCAGAGCAACTAAAGAAAAAATTAGACAACAAAGAACCAGTCATCATAATAGACGTAAGAACAAATGAAGAATTGCAGTTCGGAAAAATAAAATCATCAATTCACATCCCGATGCACCTATTGCCCCAACAGCTCAGTCAACTGGATAAAAACAAGTTAATTATTCTATATTGCCATTCAGGGCAAAGAAGCTCAGTCTGCGCAGAATACCTGGAAAAGCAAGGTTTCAAAAAAGTGGCAAATCTTCTCCCAGGAATATTGGCCTGGAAAAAATACGATTCATCAATAAAAGATTATTAAATCGATAGATTTTTAAGTTTTTAGATTATTCAAAATTATGAAGAATTACATTGTGTGTGAATATTTTTCAACCATTCCAAGCTCAACAGGTCAGCAAGGAGTATGCGTAGCTGCTAACAGAAATGTTGAATGTGATGGTTTAATTAGTAAATGCGAATATCCTGCTCATCTTTCTCCTGTTGCTCACGAAGCTCTTCTTCAAGTAATAGGAGAACAAGAAGCTGGAGTTTTACATTCAATCACAACCAATATTCCTCTAACACCCTCCAAAGAATCTAAAACTCAAACTGAAAAATACAGCTAAAAAATTATTTTCTTTTCTTCTTTTTCTTATCAGCAAAGAATAAAATATAAATTATAGGCAAAATTCCCGCAGTATTAAAAATCAGCAGGCAAACAAACCATCCTTTGCTTTTATTTCCAGCAGCTTTCCAAAGAGCAACCCCCCTCCAAATCAAATCCCAGATAGTAACCACAATAAAAACAGCCAAAAGCCATCCAGAAAGCAAAGGAAATAACAACGGATTAAACATGCCAACAAAAGCAATCACGGGCTTAAATACTTTGCTATCCAAAAACTTATATAACAACCCATCATCTAAAAGCTATGAAAACAGTCATTGTTTTTTCTCCTCATCCAGATGATTTGCAGATTGCAATGGGTGGGACAGTGTTAAAGCTTTTATCAGAAGGTGTAAAAATCATCGAAGTTATTTTTTCAGCAGGACAAAAATCTAATCCTCATTTAAGAGAAGATGTAGTCATTGGAAAACGCAGGAAGCAGTCAGAACGGGCTTCAAGAGTGATGAATATAACAGAAACAATCTATTTTAACCTCGAGGATATGGACTTAAAAAACGACGTCCATAAAGTAGACGAGGAAATCCAGGCCTTATTAAAAAAATACGAGCCTTCAATGCTCTACATCCCTTCTTTAATTGACAAGCATCCAGACCATCAGGCTGTTTCATCAAAGATCATGGAATTAACCCAAAACAAAAATATCAAAATTCTGGGATATGATGTCTGGGGAGGAGATGATAAAAGGTATCCAAGAATCTACATCAACATTACTCCTTATTTCAGGCAAAAGCTAAGATTGATGAAATTATTTACAGACACAGAATGGTTCTCTATTTACCTTCAATATCTCCCAGTCATTTTAAGAGCAATTAAAAATGGGGCTAAAATCCACTGCAGGTATGCGGAAAGGTTTTATGTTTTAAAATGGTAAACAATCATCCAAAATTATTATTTATCATCACAGGTATTGGTTTAGGCCACACAATAAGGGAAGCAGCAATAATCAATGAGATTAAAAAATTAAAACCAGATGCAGAAATTGTCATAGCAGGGTTCAAAAAATCATATAGATATTTCAAAGGCAAATACCCTGTAATAAAACTCCATGGCCATAAATTTCCTGAAAATTCGTTCTCGGTAAGCAGATTAAAATCCTTGTTCATGAACCTTCCTTATCCAGTCTGGGAATACAAAGACAAAAAAAAATTAGTAAAAATAATCAAAGAATTTAATCCAGATAAAGTTGTTGTTGACATCCAGCCAGTAGGAATTGATGCAGCTTTAGCTTGCAATAAAAAGGTAATCGCTGTTTATAATTTAGACTTAGATGAATGGAAAGAATATCAGAAAAATCTTTCTTTTCTAAACAGAACCCAGTCAAGAATACTTTTCCACTATGTCAAATCGACCTATGACAAAGCAGACAAGGTTATCATCCCCAGCATACACAAACCAAAAGTTTCTGGAAGATATAACTTAGTCCATCCAATATTGAGACAAACCCCCGAGGAACTCCCCCCTGGAAAGATGTTAATTAAAAAACTAGGATTAAAAACCTCTCCAATAGTTGTAATGCTGGGAGGAAGCAAATTTGGGTATTCAATAGCTGAAAAGCTTCTTGCAGTTGCAAAAAACTTCGACGAGCATTTTATAATTTTTGGTTATAAAAATTTAAAAGAAAAAAACATAACCTCATTCAGTTTCAAAGAGAATTTCTTGGAATATTTAAAAGTCTCAAAAGCTGCTATCTTATTGTCGGGTCATACAGCCTTATCAGAAATAATTGTTTATAAAAAACCTGCATTAGTCTTCCCATTCAAGAATTACGTGGAGCATTACATCAACTTAGACCAGATTCATGATTATGTTCTTGCAAAATACATCGACGAATCAATGGATGAAAAAACCATGGAAGAATACATCAGGGAGTTATTAAAAGAATCACCAAGACTGAAAAAGAACCTCAATAAGCTAAGTTTCCCAAAAAACGGAGCAAGAGAAGCAGCCGAAATAATTCTAAGAAGTTAAAAAAGAAATAAACACCTAATAATCATTAGACGATAAAACGGGTTGAACACTTCCAGTTGCATCAGCTGGCATTCCAGAAAGAGATTCTGTTCCCCAAATATATACATAATCATAAGGCATAATTGGCACTAAGGCATCATAAAAGTCCTTGAAATCTTGATAATCTTGTCTCGTAGCCACACTCTGCGTTAAATCTAAAAATGTATAATCGCTCAAATCGCTCATAGTGCCGCCTGGACCATAACCATAAAAAGTTACTCCTTCTTTATAATCTGTTGTTCCAGGCATGCGATTACTTCCCCTAACAATAACAGCACCATCGCTTAATTCAATCACTTGCCATTTAGTGTCAGCATTCGGAGAGATTAAAGTTCTAACCAAAAGACCATCAACATTTTCAGTATTCCCTGTTGCTACATAATTACCTCGCCCTAAAACTCTACTATTATCATCAAAAGCTTCACGAGTTATACCATTCATCATCCGCCCTATAATTCCTGCCTTCTGTGCATCAAGATCCCAAGGATCAGCATCATATCCGCCTTGACCACTTCCTCCCTGAACACCATAAACAGCTTCACAATCAGGGTCATTCATATTTTGCTGGCAATAAATTTCAATATCGGCCTGCCCCCATCCTTGACCAACAGCTCCCTTGCCAAAATAACTTGATTGACATCCAGCAATTAATAATAAAGCTAAAACAAGTAAAGAAAAAATCACCACTCTCTTTTTATCCATACCAATAAGTAAATCAGGATATATATATATATATATTTCGGTTAATCAAATTACTAAGAATTTTAGTAAAGTATTTAAATACTTAAATATTTACTATTGTATGAAAAATGAGACATTGGTTACAAGAGGCGGACAAATCACTCTCACCAAAGAGATAAGAGAAAGAACAAGCATCGGTGAAGGAGATAGAGTTATCTTAAACACAATGGGAGAAATAATTATGATATCTAAAAAAAATCCAAAAGTATTTGATGATGTCAAAAGTTTCTTGCCAGAAAACTTTGAGAAGATTTTAGTAAAAATAAGAACCGATGAAAAAGAACGAATGAAAAGGCTCGGGATATTGGGATGAACCTCCTTATAGATACTTCAATTATTGTCCAGATAGACAGAAAAGATAACGACACTATCAAAGCAATTAAAAAAATGATAGAAAAAAACCATACAGCAATAATCAGTGTAGTTACAGTTTCTGAAATTCTTACAGGCTCTTATTTAAGCAGAGATTCTAAAAAATCAGTTGAAGAAGCCAAAAGAATCCTCGGACAATTTATCTGGTTAGAAGTTACTCCAGAAATAGCAGAAAAAACAGCCCAATACCTTGCATATTTGATAGCAAAAGGAAATAAAATAGAATACCAAGATGTAGTAATAGCTGCAACAGGAAAGATAGCAGAAGTAGATTACATACTAACATTGAACAAAGAACATTTTAACGCAATCCCAGATTTTAAAGAAAAAGCATATACTCCTAAAGAAATTCTAAAATTAATTAAATAAATTCCCTTACAGCATCAACCCATTCCGCAGGATTCTCTCTTTTCAAAATAGAGTCAATGGAATAAACAGCGACGTTTTGACAGCCAGAATTTTTTACCATTTCCAAATCCTGTTTAAACCGAGTAACATTCTTATACTTGCCTTCAGTATTTAATATCCCGGAGCCAATCAACCCAATTGAAAAGCTAATATTTTTATTTTCCTTAACAGCTTTCCTCATAAACCATTTTAAATAAAACCTTGCAAAAGGCCTAAACCAATTGCCAGCAAAACTGGTATAGCACATATAATTCTTCTGCATCCCTTTCCTAATTTCAATATGCGTCCCTTGCTTCTTCAAATACCAACGGGCAAAAGGAAATTCATTAATCAGAAAAGAAACATTTTTAATCACAACCCCGGAACCCTTTCCAGAAACTTCATAAATGACATCTTTTAAATAATCATTGTTCTCCCCTCTTTGAAAAATCTTCTTAATAGCATAAACAATAATCTTAAAATTCCCCCAATTTCCAGAAGGCAAAGGAGGCTCCAAATCAATCTTAATCTTCAAACCTTTATATTGCTTTAACTTATCAATTCCTTCCTTAGAAATAAACCCAGAAAACCAATAACCTTCTTCTTTGGAAAGCACAGGCCAAGGATAAATGTTTAATTTAGTTTTCTTCTTCCATTTCTTATACTCAGCAACAGAATTGACAGCAACGTAAATCTCACAATCTAAACCTTTCAATAAACTTTCAGCTTTCTTCCAGTCAACAGTTTCAGGAAACTCACACCAAAAAACAACTTGTTTGAACATAAAATTAACAACCAAGAAGAAATTAAATGCTTTTCTATTGGCTACTCTTCCTTTATCCTACCTTCTAAAATCTCTTGAGCAATCTCTCTTCTCTTTATAACTTCATTTGGCCTATGGACATAAAGCCCAACCCCGCCAGCAGCCAAAGCTGATAAAGCAAAAGGCAAGGCAGCTGCTCCTTGATATTTGTTTGAAGCGCAACCAATCACTCCTGCTCCTGCTAAAAACAAGTAAAATGTTCCAGCCACAGCAGCAAGACCAATTCTTCGTCTTCTTTCATAAGGCTCAGTAGCGTGTAAATATCCTTTGAGTCCTCGCTCATTCCAAGTATCCATCCTATTTCTAATAACAGAATCAGGACTAGGCTCTTCATAAGCAACATCCAAAGGCAAATAACCATTCATTTTAAGCAACTCTCCTGCTATACTCTCTTACAGGTAAAGTTAATTCTTTCATGCCAATAAATCTCTCAACACAAGGAACCAACCACCCATTTTGCCTAACAGGTTTATCATTCTCATCTCTATATAATCTGTAAATCCCCACAATCTTCCTTTCAAAATCAATAAATTCTCCTTTATGCTCAGGTCTATAATCCAGGATAAACTCCTCTCTTAGCCCATTATGGTCAAAGTAAGTAACAGTCCCCATCCCTAGCTTTCCTTTAACAGTTCTTTTAATCTGATAAGCTTTAACATCCCCATCAGCCCGAGTATGCCTAATAGCCAATCTTGTCTTAGTTCCTAGTTTCCTATCTCTAACAGGAACATCTTTATCCAAAGAAAGAAAATCTTCAGGAAGCGCATAACTCAGTCCACGACTCTGTTCTACAGCTGTTTTTTGAACTAAATCCTCAGTAAGAGATAAGGACTTACGAGGGGAATTAATAAATTCAGGAACATTCATAACCACCTGACTTTCAGTATTAAAAACATAAGCAGTTCCTTCTCCCTCCCCTTCAGCCTTTTTATGTTTAAGATAAGCAAAAAAATCTTCCATTCCAGAAACATAGGTAAAACCTTCTAATTCGTCCTTACCATCCTCAGGTATCCATCCGCTGTTATCAAGACCTCTTAAAGTCCTAACTCCATCAGTGAGAAACAATAACCCTTGGTAATAAGAAGATTCATCTCCCTCAGAAAAAGGCATACCATCTCTTCTAGCGATAACCCCTTCTAAACTTGAAACCCCTTTTGGGCTGGCATTCAAGCTCTCAGAAAGGTTCTCATGGACATGATAGTTCACAAGCCACCAGAAGAATTCTTTGCTTTCCATTCTCTTTTAAAAGCAATCCCTCTATTTATATCTTCTTAAGTTATTTTCTTTACTTTTTTCCAAATTTTAAGCAAAATATATAAATAAGTAAAAATATATAAGAAAGATGCAAAAAACAGATAAAAATCTTTTAGTTCTGGCAGCTGAAAATTCAAGGTATAAAATCAAACATTTATCCAAAAAGTTAAACAAAAGCTCACAAAGATTAAAATACAGCTTAAAGCAATTGGAAGATAATGCTCTTAAACACCCCCATACAATATTCGATTACAGTTACTTCGGTTTAATCTTATTCAGAGTTTATTTCAAAAATAGTTTCATCAAAGAATCAGATAAAAAAAAGATTTTAGGGCAATTAAAAGATAATCAATACATTGTTTCTGTTTACGAATTGTCAGGGGAATTCGACTTGGTAATAGAAATAATAGCTCCAAATCCATCAAGAATCAACAAAGAATTAAAAAATCTCTCAGAATTCATACCCTCATTAAACAATTACACATTAATCTTAAACATAGTAACCCATCTTTACCCGAGAAACTATCTCCTGCAAAACCCGCAATTATCAGCAGAGTTTGAAAAACAATTAATCATCGGGGGAGATAGGCCAGCAATTGTCTTTAACAGCAGCGAGTTATCAATCATGCAATCCTTATTAGATTCCCCAAAAGCAAGATTAACAGCATTGGCAAACAAGACAAACCTCAACATAAAAACCGTTATTGTAATAATAAAATCACTGCAGAAAAGAAAAATAATCCGGGGATTTAAATATTCATTAAACAGAAATCTATTGGGAATAGAAAAAGTAAGGCTATTCCTAAAACTCCATAACATCTCAAAAGAAAAAGAAGAAGAACTGATGGATTTCTTCATGGCAGCAAAAGAAATTACCCAAGTAAATAAAACCGTTGGAAACTGGGATATGGAAATAGACATAGAATCATTGGACAAATCAAAGATTAAATTGTTAATAGCCCAGATAAGAGAGCAGTTCAAAGACATAATCTCAAATTTCAACAGGGCTGAGTTTGACGAGTATTATAAGAAGTCTTATCTCCCAAAGCATGTTTTCAGTCCAGACAGAAACGCAATTTCAACATAAAAATTTAAATACTCAAACCTTTTATTATAATTATGGACTACTTTACCTTAATATTAAGATTCATAATTGTCTTCCTCTTATCAGCATTATTCGGCTTAGAACGTCAAAGAACCCACAAGCCCGTTGGGTTCGGAACATTCATCTTCGTCTCATTGGGAGCTTGCGCATTAGCAATGATTCCAACAGCATTATCCATTGACAATCCCTTAGCAATCATAAGTGCAATCGTAACAGGCATTGGATTCCTTGGAGCAGGCGCTTTAATCAAAACAACAGATAAAATCTTCGGCTTCACAACCGCTGCTTCAATATGGGCTTTCGCTATTTTAGGTTTAACAATAGGCCTAGGTTTATACCCAATAGCAGGAATAATGTATGCATTAATCTGGGCAATAATCCTTATTGATTGGTATTTCGAAAAGCATGGCATTGGAAGCTATCAAAGAAAATTAACAATAATAGCAAACAAGCTGGATATAGGAAAAGAAATAAAAAAAGCTGTTGACAAATTCACAATCAAAAACAAATTAATAATAACAGATATCAACAGGAAAGAAAATAAGTTGACAATGGTTTATTTAATCGAAGGTGCAAAAGAAGAATTAAATAACATTCCTCAGCATTTCTATGAAAAACAATGGTTAGATTCTTGTAAGATTGAATGATTAAAATATGTGTAATATCCTAACATTCAAGAAGTAAAAACTCTAAAGTAACAACAAATAAATAAGCTTAAATAAGTTTCTGTATTCTCACATCTATGGCATACACTTTAATCAAAGCATTGAAAAAAGCTCCTCATGAAAAAAGAAGAGCAGCAGCAATAGCACTTGCACAAGACATTGGAAAACAAGCTGCCACAATACAAACAGAAACAGATTTAAGAAATGCTGATTTGAAATATCTTGAAAGAGGCACCCAAGAACTTGTAAAAATGGTCGAATGTGGAAAAAGAACATTTTTCTCAAGCTATGACTATCAAGATGCATACATAGGGATTGAAGCATTAGGAGAAACATTAAATCCATTTGCTTTGGCTTATCTTCTAAGAATCCATCAAGCAGAACTGCATGTTAATAGTAAAAGAGGGGAAAATAGAGGAGATACCGAATCTGGATATCTTGAATTCCCTAATGCATCACAAACATTGAGTGAACATTTATCATATGCTACAAGATGTACTTACCCAAAAGGAAGCCCACCCTCTATAGACCATATTCTAAGCTTAGCAGCACAAAGAGAGCCTCACCGAACAATCAACGAAGCATTAACAAAAGTCAGAGAAGCTTTCGCAAAAGCTTGTGAAGAAAACAAGGCAAGTTATCCTCTACCCAGTCATTTAAATCTTAGTTAAATTCATCAGTTCAAATTTTCTTTATTTCCCAAGGTTTCACGAGGCGACTTGTCGCCTGTGCCCCGTTGATACTTATCAACTAGGGTTTTCTTTTATAAAGGAAAAAAGGATTTAAAACAGCAAAAACAAAATCAAATAAAGCAAAGGAACAACAGCAAACATACTATACTCTGTTTTCCTATGAATCCTTTCAACAAGTTCATTATTCTTCCTCTCCAGCAGTTCCAACAAATACACATTAATAACAAATGTAGCAAGTAAAATAGCATAAGTCAAAACCATAAACTTATCTGCAAAAGTCAGATAACCAACAGGAGGAATCTGATTTGAAATTGAAATATGAAACATAACAGAAGCAACCAAACTTGAACCAGCCATCCCCAGTCTTGTTGTAATTTTATCAGGGTCTAAAACAAAGCTAAATAAAACAACAAGTAAAATAAAGAAAACAGGCATAAATGTTTTCATAAAAGCATTCAATTTTATTCTGGCAATATTAATATCAAAAACATACTGGCTATATGTTTCATCATAAACTTTATACTCGTGTTCTTTAACTTCACTATCCCATCCTTCCAGATTCCATCCTGAAAAAATAATGCTCTCATCCAGCCCAGATTGTTCATCCTGAGCAATATATTTTATTTCATCAACAGCATGCAGTTTATCCTCAATTATAATCTGCATCTTCTGTTCATCAAAAGGAAATTTCTTCAAGTCAACATTGCTGTTAAAGTTGCCCTGTATCCTGTAAAACTTCTCTTTATCAGTATCAATTATTTTATCAACGCTTGATGCTCTCCCATTCATAAACTCAAAATTCCCAACATCGCATTTTTCAGAGCATTTCATATTCAAGTAAAAATCAGCTGTAAAAGCCCCTGTAGCAACATCAAACTTCCCAAGATTCAAAACATACAAGCTGACATCAACATCCTGGGCATTAACAGCAGGAATAAAAATAACAAAAGAAGCCATTATCAATAATAAAACTGATTTTTTCATAAGAAAATAATGAAAACAAAAATTTAAAAGCTTTTCCTAACCAAGAACCACTTTCTAGTTACTCATCAAATAAGTTTAAATACTTGCATTTTAAAAATCAAACTATGGGCTTAAGAATTAAAGATATAGGCACATTATTAATGGGCTCTTTCTTAGTTATAATAAGCATTCTATTCATTTACAAAGGCTCATTTGGATTTTCAGTCATCCTTTCATTGGTTATAGGCTTAGGATTAATAGCCTATTATATTTCAAAAAGCTTAAACAAAGAATTTACACCTCTAGAAGAAATAATAGAAAAACAAAAGAAAAGGCAAAATGCATTAACAAGAGTTTTTGACAGATTAACATTCTTTGACATGTTCATGATTTGGATTTTAATAGTCTCAATTTTCGGGGCAGTATATTTTTTTGGTGCAAACCAAGAATCATATTTATTCTACGCAAAAACGAACGAAATAGTAAATAAAATCTCAGATTGCATCTACTTCAGTTTCATAACAGCAACCTCAACAGGCTTCGGAGATATTGTTCCTCATGGAAACTTCAAGTCAATAGCTGTAATGGAGGCTGTCTTCGGTTTAGTATTGTTAGCAACATTAACATCAAAACTAGTCTCAATAAAAGAAGATGCCATTTTAACAGAAATCTATGAAATCTCTTTCAGCGAAAGACTCTCAAGGCTAAGGTCATCATTGCTGGCTTTCAGGCAGAATCTAACCAGAATCATCAACAGAATCGAGGAAAAATCAATAAGCAAAAGAGAAGTGGATGATTTGCAGGTATATTTATCTTCATTCGAAACAGCCTTAAACGAAGTAATAGCATTCTTCGGAAAATCAGAGAGCAATGTTTTCCTCAAAGAAGTAGACGCAGTCAACACCGAATTAATCTTCAACAGCATTCTTCATTCCTTCAGCAAATTAGACGAATTGATAAATTCATTAAAGCGTCATAAAATCCCCTGGAAAAACGAGCCAACAATTAAGATAATAAACAACTGCATAAACATCAATGAGAAATTATTCGAGCAGTTAAATGAATCAAAGACTATTCCTGAAAAAATAGCAATTGACATGAATTCTCAAAAAAGAAAGATTGTATCAATAATCAAAGATGGGTTGCTTTAAGATTAAAAAGCCAAAAAAGCAAGGTTTAAAAGATTTTCTCCATCATGTTCACACATGCGAGCCTTAAATAAAGTTAAAGCAAGAGCAATAATGGGTTTCCTAGAGCTTTCCAGAAACAGTATTGAACTTCTCTGGCATCCTGTGAAAGGCGGAATATTTGAATATGGAGAGTTTATGGGAGAGAAAAAATATTTTGTCCATATTCATCCAAGGTTAAAAAATGCGAGAATTGAGGTACTCGTAGGGGGTATAGCTCATGAATTCGCACATATTTCAAGGGAACTAAGCATTACCAACAGGTACGCAGCAAGAACACTCCAGCTATACAAAGAATCAAAAGCGTATAGGAAAAAAGAAGAAATTGAAACAGACCTTGAAGTTATCAATAGGGGATTTGGAGAAGAACTTCTATATCTGGAAGATTACAGAATAAAAAGAAATGCTCACAATGGATTTGGTATTCCTTTCCATCATCTTAGACTAATTCTCCACTCTAGATATAATCTCCCACATCCATTAACATATCAAGCTTACTGGAAAATTTTCCGCAAGAATGGCAATGCTCCTTAATTTCTCAGCAATCCAATTACCAATCCACTTAGGCCAACAATGCTGTGCAGAACAGTATCAACAAGATTAAACGCATCTAACCCATAAAAATTCGGGAACATCCATCCAAATCCTGCAATAACTAAAAAGAAAGAACCATGAGCTAAACAAAAAGGTTTCCAAAATTTCCTATTATTCCATCCGTACACGACAACAAACCCGCCGATAAAAACATGAAAAATTTTATGCCAGGTTTCAGCACGATACCCAAAATTCAAATAATCAAAAATCAAGCTAAAAATAATCAATAAAAAGATAATCCCAATGCTCCTTGTATAATATTTCTGAAAAGATTGGGGGTACATAACTTAAGGAAGAATATCTCATTTAAATAACCGCATGGTTTTTAAACTTCTCTTCTTTCTCATCATCAATGAAGCAGTCAATAGACCCGTGGGATGTTAAAGAAGTCAAAGATTACGATAAACTAATGAAAGATTTAGGAGTAGATTCGTTCGAGAATTACTCAAAAAAATTAAAAGATGCTCCTCTTCCAATTCGTAGGGGTCTTGTCTTAGGGCATAAAGATTTCTCAAAAGTTCTCGCAGCAATTCAAAAAAAAGAAAAATTCGCAATCTTAACAGGATTAATGCCCTCAGGAAACTTCCATTTTGGCCATATGTCCACTATTCAGCAGGTAATTTATTATCAAAAATTAGGAGCAAAAATCTATTTGTTGGCAGCAGACCTGGAAGCAATGCTAACCAGAAATTTTAGCAAAGAACAAGCAAGAAAAACAGCAATAGAAGAATATCTATTAAATTATCTCGCTCTAGGTTTGTCAGCAAAAAATCTGCATTTCTACTTTCAAACAGAAGGTTCATCCGAATACAATAATCTAAGCAAATTAGCATCAGCAAAAACAACCTTCAACGAAGTTAAAAATATCTATGGAGATATAAGCCCTGCAAAATTAATCTCAGCTCTAACACAATCAGCAGATATCTTATACCCGCAAACCCAAGGATATAAATTAACTTTAACTCCAGTAGGTTTTGACCAGCTCCCTCATGCTAATTTCACGAGGGACATAGCAGCAAGAATGAACTTCTCATTGCCAGCATTCACATTCCATAAATTAGTTCCAGGACTCCAAGGAGCAGCAACAAAGATGTCCTCATCAAAGCCAGAATCTTACATTGCTTTTGACGATGATGAAAAAACAGTAGCAAAGAAAATCTACAAATACGCTTTCTCAGGTGGTCAATCCAGCATAGAAGAGCATAGAAAACATGGAGGAAATCCAGAAATTGACGTAAGCTATCAATGGTTAAAATACCTATTTGAAGAAGACGATAAAAAATTGCAGAGAATCCACGACGATTACAGCTCAGGTTCTTTATTGACTGCAGAATTAAAATTAATCTTAATAGAAAAGATTGTGAAGTTCTTAAAACAGCATAATGAAAAGAAAGCTAAGGCAAGAAAAGATATTAATAAAATAATTAAAGATTGAATCATTATATTTTTCTTTTCCTTAAGGTTCTCTTTCGCTAATCTTTCCCGAAGGAAAGATGGCGCACCAAGGTTGCATCGGCAACCTTTGTGTTGCAAAAAGAAAAGCTTAGTTGATAAAATACTAAGTCAAAAATAAACTCTTAGGTTTCTTTATTTCCCAAGGCTTCACGAACCAACTTGTCGCCTGTGCCCCGTTGAGCTTGCTCAACTAGGGTTTTATTTACAAAGAAAAAAGGCTTAATTAAATCCAATCTCAAAATCCTGCCCAAAAATCTTCTTAAGTTCATTCATCAATTTTCCAGGCATTGACATTGCTGAATTAGGATTAGTCAATAAAGCATCCTCCAATTCAATCATTGTTGAACCTTGAATACCTTTCAATTGTCCATCTTTCAACAATTCAGCTTTCTGAACCTCTTTCTCAGAAGCATTAACATCAACAACGATAAATACTCTTCCGGGGAATAAATAAACCTCTCCAAATCTGCCAGAATAGTGAATCTTAATTCTGTTCTTGGCCATCTTCCCTGTTCTTTTAACCTGCAAAACTTCATTCAACTGATTAATCAAAGTTCTTGCTTCCCTTCGAGCTTTTTGCGCTTCAGCTCTTTCCATTTTTCCAATATTTACATTCATCAAATGCAAAAACCCTTCATAAGCCATTTTTGATAATTCATTATTATCAACAAGTTTCTTCAGGCCTTTTTTCAAATCTTTCTCCTTAGAATTAAACTCAATCAAAATATCTTTGCCAAGTTTGGTAATCTGCTCATTCATCTCTCCAAAAGATTTCTTATCCATCTTCTTTTCCAGGTTATTAAAAATAGAATTTAATTTATCCAGATATCCTTGGGCACCTTTCAACAATCTATCAATCTCAGCCCCGGAAACCTCTTTGACTTTTCCATGCTCAATATCTTTGTAATACTTTCTAATCTCTTCCAGAGATTTGACATATTTTTCCTCAAGCAGTTTCTCTTTCTTAACAAAAACCTCTCTTAGCAAATGGATAGTTTCTTTCGGAGTAGGAGGGTTTAAACCATACATCATCAAAGCAGCCTGAGCAGGGTTAAGCATGGCATAATACAAATCCTCTCCAACAACGCTGAGCAATTTTTGTTTGGTTCTAACCAGTAATTTATCCCCGATATCCATCTGCACATCAATCGCTTCAGGTGAAGGTTTAACTCTCCCCATCTCCAGTAATAATTTCCATGGCATAAACACCCCTCTGTCATAAAGAGGAACACCATCTCTTAACAAAGTAAAAATAACAGGATTAGCATCTTTCATGCTTTCCCAGAAATCAGTTAATATGTAAGTCTGAATATGAAATTGTTTCTTCACCCCAGTAATCCTTGAAGCTTCAAATCCCTGCCCAATAATAATGCTTCGTAATTTGTCTTTTAACTCAAATCTCCCCATCCTCTTAACATCTGTATCATCAACAATAACATAGACATCGATATCATTGCTAATCTGGTCTCCTCTAAACAAGCTCCCAGCAGCAACATAACTGACAATATACTTGTCAAACTTCCTGATAACCATAGATTTGTGCACCTCGGCAATTCTCACAGCAGCCAGAAGCTCTTTAGGATCGTACACAGTAATCCCGATAGAAATCATTCTCAACAAATCATACTTGCCATCATAACATTGCTCTTTCAATTCCATAGTTGCCAAAGTAGTTGTCTTAATTTTAGAATCAACTTCTTTTGCTATTTTCACAACATTCTTGTCAATTTTTTCAATAAAATCAATGAGTTTTCCTCTTTCAACATTGGAATCATCAACAAGAACAAAAACATTTATTGCTTCTTTATCCTCATCCTGGCTTTTACCAGAGGGAATATTAGGCATCTCGGGCATAGCAGGCATTGCAGGCATTCCAGGCATTCCCAGAACATTGGGCATCCCAGGCATAGCTCCTGTCAAAGGCTTGTTTGGAGGTAATAAGCTAATCCCAATAATCTCTTTATGCTCTTTCAATACTTTTTTCTTAAAATCCTCTAAAGTGTTTTTAATATGCTGAAACTTCTTCTTCAAATCATCAGGAATCTCAGAAATATTTTGTAAAGCATCAAAATCATCCATATA
>DATDZG010000013.1:0-10572 GCA_035288805.1 Candidatus Nanoarchaeia archaeon | reverse complement strand
GTTTTAACATATTTATTAGTCTTAGAATCATAAACATTAATAATGTTGCTGCTCAGCAAGCTCTCTTTACTTTTCCCGCCGCGCATCCCAATAAAGCTTGTTCTTAATTCTCCAACCTTAGTATGACTGGGGGTTCTTGCCAACTCATAAGATTTCTTTTTCCTGTAATTCCTGTATCTCCCGCCAGAAGTTTTCCTCTTGCTTCTTGCCTGTGTTCGTGCCATTTTAGTTTTCTTTCCTGAAGGTTTCTTTTTTAAAGAAAGCTTCTGCCATGATAAAATGTGCATTAAAAACCTTTATATATCTTCCCATTCCCCACAAAGCCATGGATGCAAAACGCCCAATTGATTTATTGAATGATTCCAGGAATAAGCGAATTATGGTTGAACTAAAAAATGGAAAGCAGTTCATTGGTTCATTAAAGGCATTCGATATTCATATTAACATAGTAATGTCAGAAACAGAAGAATATGTTGATGGAGAATTAAAAAGAAAATTAGGAACAGCATTCCTCAGAGGCGATACAATAATTCTTATAGCACCGCAATAAGGGAAAAACATGACAAAAGGTACAGCTTCTCACGGAAGAAAATCAGGCAAACACGGCCAGGTAACAAGATGTAGAAGATGTGGCAAACGTGCATACAATCTTTCTAAAAAGAAATGCTCATCCTGCGGTTACGGAAAATCAAGAAGTCTCAGAAGTTATGCCTGGCAAAAAAAGAAAGGCAAAGCAAAGCAAAAAAGATAAGTCTTTTAAATAAGGGCTAGTTCTAATTTTTTAATGAGGGAGTGCCGGAGTGGTCAAATGTGATAACCAACCATGATCCATCAATTGCATGGGCGAAATTAGTAGCCCATGCTTCATTTGATGGAAATATACATGAAAGTCCGGATAAAGGTGCACGAGTAAGATTTTACTCAACAAATAGAAACCATCTCGAAGAGTTAAAAAGTTTAATTAAAAAAGAGGTAGGATTAGTGCCTTATAGAAATGATGCTTTCGAGGAAAGAGGAAAATTGTTGTTAAGATATAACAACTCAAACTTTACAAGAAAGTTAATCAGCCTTGGAGCAGTAAGCGGAGACAAAGCAATACAAGAATATAGGGTTCCAAAGTGGATAAGAGAAGGTAACAAAGAAGTAAAACTAAGCTACATTGGAGCGATGATCGATGACGAAGCTGAAAGTATAACCAAGATTAAAAAGAATACCCTAAGAGGGTTAAAGATAAAACAATCGAAGTGGGTAAAACATAAAGATGGCTTAAGAGTATTTCTTAAAGACATAAAAGACATTTGCTCATCTTTGGGTATTCAGACGGGCACTATAACTATAGATGAAAAACACAAATACCAAAGGAAAGATGGTAAAGAAACAGTTGCTGGTTGGGTTAGAATTAGTCTGAGTAAGAATAATCAAAAGCTTTTGGTTAAAAGCCTCTCATCATACTCAAGAAAAATCAAGGTTATCACAGACTTAACGGGCTGGGCTTAGGCTGCCCACGGTAGAAGAAACCCAGTAGGTTAGTCCTTTCGCAGGTTCGAATCCTGTCTCCCTCATTTTTTTTCTAAAAGGAAAAGTTTTTATATATGTATCTACAAGTATATACTAATGGATGAAGTATATCTCGAAGGAAAACAGATATTCATCAGCGTTCATGCAATCAAACGTGCAAGGGAAAAAGAAGTAGCTTATCCAGATCAAGTGTATCAATCTTTAAAGCATAGCAAAATTAAAAAGTTCGGTAAAAATTATATAAGATTTACCAGCAAATCAAAAAGAGGCTCAATTATCTGTATAGGAGAAGATTTAGGCCAGATAATATTAATAAAAACAATTGAAAGAGGTAATTAAAATGATGCAAAAAAAATCTAAAGGATTTTTTAGTACTCAGAAATCTTCTCGATTTCTGATATGCCCTACATGTAAAAATGGAAAAATGGAAAAGGTGAAAGATAAAATTGATGGAGATGGAATAGAATTTGAAGCACTAAAATGCTCTTCATGCGGGGAAGAAATTATGAACATGGCACAATTAAAAAATCTTGCGGGAAAATATAGAAGACTAAGAAAATCTAAAGAAGTAACATTCACAAAATGGGGGAACAGTATCGCAGTAAGAATCCCTCAAGAAATAACAAAAGAGTTTAATATTACTTCAGGGGTACACGGAATATTAACAGCAGAAAAAGAGAGTATTAAAATTATCCCAATAAGTTCAAAAAAATTCAGTTAGATAGAAACATCTTTTATCTTCCAAAAAACTCTAACTCTATCTAATTTTTCATCTAAAAATTCGTCTCCAACCTCCCTATAAAAATATCTGCCACATTCTATTCCCCTCATTCCAGGTTTCCAATTCTCCTCTATTTTAATAAGAGGTTCAAAAGTTCCATCTTTAAAATTATAAGGTTCCATTAAAGCATAAAGAACATTATACAGAAGAGCTTCACTCTCAAGAGGATATACTGATTGCAATTCCAGATAAGTAACCCCTTTATCACCAAAGGTTTTTACCATCTCTATAACCAACTTTGCTGGATTCATAATAGAATAAAAATAAATAAAAATATAAAACCTCTGATTTAACTAAACTTCTCAACCAACCACAGTTTATACCTGCTTAATCCAAGAATAAAAATCAAAGCAAAAATCAAGTAAGCATACATATAAGAATCAGCCAAAGTTTCAAGATAAAAAATCATAAAAAAGCTAAAGATAAAAACAAAAAATAATAAATAAGCAATAAAATACAAAATCATCTTAAAATCTTTAGCCAGTTTCAAAACGCCTTTGTAATAAGGTTTCAAATAAAATAAAAAAGTAAAATAGCAAAGAACGAAGAACAATAACAAAACAATTACATTCAACCAGGCATAATTAAAAGCTAATAATAAAAACACGTATCCAGGAAGACTCGCAATTGAAAACTTCAATAAATACTTATCTTTCTTGTTTAAATTAAAACTCATCCCCTGCATAAACACATACACAAGATAAATCACAATGGGTGCAACCAAAATTAAAAAATAAGCCTTTCCAGCAACAGAACTTAATCCCTGCAAGACATCCACAGCTTTAGCCAAATCATTCTCAGGATTTATTCCTGCAATCAACGAATTGTAATCTCCAATAACAGAAAGATAAGTTCTTATCTTGGCCCTCAAAAAAGCAAATATAATTATCAACAAAACAAAGAATCCTAAATCAAATCCAAATATTTTTAAGAATTTTCTAGTTTTCATTTTTTTCTAAGAATCAACAGCAGTTTTAGCTTTCTCTAAATAATCTTTCAAAATTTTATAATCAGGATAAGCTTCAGAATATCTTTTAAAAGTATCCATAGCAAAACCCGGATTTATTCTGACAAGTTCGTCAAAGTATTTTACAGCCCCCATATCATCTCCTTCGGCAACGTAATAAAAAAAGCCGATTTTCCAGAGAACATAAACATTTCCAGGGTCAGCTTCAATAGCCAGTTTAAGAAAAGGTAAATCACCTCCTCCTTC
The DNA here is from genome assembly GCA_035288805.1 of Candidatus Nanoarchaeia archaeon. GTDB lineage: Archaea > Nanobdellota > Nanobdellia > SCGC-AAA011-G17 > GW2011-AR20 > DATDYH01. The sequence goes on along the minus strand of DATDZG010000013.1, from coordinate 7,060 downwards.
GCCTGCAGACCTAATCTTACTTTGTTGATCCATTATTTGTGCAAGTTCCTTGCCATCTTTAGCAACATCAATTTTAATTTTTTGCTCATTAGTTAACCATTCAAAACCTTTTGCTTCAATTTTTAAAACATTTAAGCTTCTTTTAGTGGAAACAGTCCCTGATCCTACACTGTAAACAGATACCTCTCCATTCGTAGTCATCACAAATCTATCATATTTAGATTCAACAATACCTTTATTAGTCAAATCAACCTTAAGAAAATAAATTCCAGGAGATAATATAATCTCTTTAGGTAAAACGAGCTCATACCCATATTCTTTTTCCTTAATCTTAACTGGGGGTGGTATAGAAAGCTTAATCCACTTATAGACTTGCTTACCTTCTTTATCTATAACATAAAATTGAATTTCAGTAAGAGATTCAAGATTTTTTAAAGTGTTAATTTTCACAGTAAACTTCGAATCTCCACTTGGAATAACTTCTGGGGAAATTGATAAACTATCTAAAATTAATTCATTTTTAGCAACATTTCCTTCTCCAACATTTGTTGCCCCTCCCGCAACAACTTTAACAGCATGATCAACAACCTCATTCTTTTCACCGAAAATCATACTTAATTTGATAAAATATAACCCTTTATCCAAGTTTGGAATTTTAGTTAAGTCAAGGTCATAAGATTTTTCACTAACCGGAACTTCATCAATTTTAATGGGATCAAAAGTATGAATCTTTACACCATTTTTATCATACATCTTAAATTCAAGAACGCTTCCAGCATAAGGATTTTTTTGCATCCACGAAACATATTCAGTCCACCAACTGATCTCTTTAAAGTTAACAGTAGCTTTCAATAATTTATCTTGTTGCACATCAAAAACTTCAGGTTTAACACTAAATTCAAAAGGCCCATTATAATTCACTTTGAAAAGAAGTTGATTCTTATTAGCATTATATCCAAGAACAGTAAGAGTTAAATCTAATCCATCACAATTTTTTGTAACGGTTTCTTTATCAAAAGTTCTGCCTCCTCCTTCAGTATCTCGATAACTAACCTGCCAGACAGCTTCACGACTGCCAACTAATCCTGATCCACAGGTCAATAGTTTACCATCTCTATTAAAAGTAAAAGAAGGGCTAATACTCGTACTTCCTCCGCCAGAAGAACCTCCTTTCACCAAGGAATCAAGTTTTATCCAAGTTCCTTTAACTTGTGCTTGTTCTCCTACAAAAAACGTACACATGTAATTCCCTGGCTCATTGTAAAAATCCTCACATTCAGCATCCCAAATAGAATCAGGAATTAATACTGTATCTTTCAGTTTTGCATTAAAGTCTAATACATGCTTAAGAGGAGTCTTTCCATCATTAGTTGTGGATTTCCCTGCAGAATTCCAAACAACCTGATCACTGGTACGATCTTTCCACATCCATTCTCCGTTAATATACTTATAATCCACAATAGCCCAAGTATAACTATCAACCGGATGTCTCAGAACATCCCAGGTACCTTGAAGAGAAAATCCAGTTTCATCACCTGATTTATAAGTATAAGTTGCTGAGTATTTGCTTTCAGGACTTTGCAGCACACGAATAATTCTTTCAGTAGGAACATTCTCAAGAAGGTGTAAAAGATTCACCTGCTCAACCTCCAGTTCATATCCCTCACTATCTTTAGTTTTCGTTGAAGATGTAAGATCCTTACCAGGATAAATATTCCATACCCATCCACTTGCTCCACGATAAAGATAAAATACAGGCCTATCTGGAGTAAAAGTACTAAAATCTCCTGTATTGCTCATGCTAGGAAGCAACTGGTCAACTTTGCCCCAGTAAACATACGTCTTACTATCATCAAACTTCAATTTATCATCTTTATCATCTTTAATCTCTTCAGCCACAACAACAGGAAAATCCCCAGAAACCTCAAACTTCTTTTTCAAATCAGCAATAGTATAATACAACTCTCCAATTCTCAACTGAGCAATTCCTGCATGCACTTCATCATTCTCAACAAGATACAAATAATCATCTCCAGAAGGTTTATGGATTATCAATTCAGAAACATCTTTAACAACAGTTAGATATTCATTAGGCTTAACATTGCCTTTATCTCTTAAAACTAAATTCTCATCAACTTTTTCTTTAAACAACGTTTCTAATTTGTTAAACAGCTCATTCAACGCAATTAATCTCGCTTGTTCTTCTTTATTCAAAATTTCCTGGTATTTATCATTAAGAGCATTCAAACTCTCTTGTGCTTGTTCATCCAAATTCTTAAACTGAAAATTCAAAGAGCTTGTATCAATCCAGCAGCTTCCATAATCTATATCCTTTCCATCAGAAGTTTTTCCCTTCCCACAGCTTCCAACAACCTGCCATTTTCCGCTTGTCTTCCCATTATCAGGGTCATTCAAACTGCATATTCTTCTTACAGCACTTGTTCCAATTCCAGCCTGGGTAGGCAAAGCAATCCCAGCAGCACTAGGTCCTAAACTATTGTCCCCAATACAATCCTTCTCAGTGGTAATTTCTTTGCCAACTTCATTTTTAACCAAAACATCATTAATATAATTCAATAATAATCCAGTTGAAACTTTGCCAAATCCGCATTGAGCATTTCCATCAATCTCAACGCAAATCTGTTCAAGTCCAGTCCCAGCTAAAATATCAATTTTCTTGTCAGCATATTCTCCCTTCTTAACCAGCCCGCGGGTAAACACTCCATTTTCATCAGTAACAGGAACTTTAACACTCCCTGTTCTATCCTGAAGCCATACACTATATCTAACCTCTTTATTTCTTCCAGCATAGATATGATAATACACGCTATATCTTGATTGTTCTTTAACTTGATTCAACAAACCAGTATTTCTATTCAATTGGGTTGTTCCATAATCAGAAGCCCATTCAAAACTGTCAAAGTAAGCTGTAAACTGAGGAGGACTTTCAGGAGCACTTAAGCTGTCCATCAAATCCCCAATTCCAGGAGCCTTGCCAAAATACATCTGCCTGCAAACTTCAGTTCCAGCCTCGCTAAAGCTTCTTGATTTATACGCAGCAAAAGAACTCTTCCCATATTCACTTGTAAAGAACTGAGCAGAATCCCCAACGCCGGCAAGGCTTGCCTGGAAATTAGTATACTCCCCTCCCCCTCGAGCTTCAACATCAAATAATTTGCTGTTAATTCCAGTCAACCCGCTCAAAAATCCTCCAAAACTTCCAGCCTCTCTCCATAACAACTCGCATAAATAAACACTTCTTATAGCATCACAAATTCCAACAGTCTTTCCAGTAGTCTTCGAAGTTATCATACACTGATTATACGCTTGCAGCATACTTCTCCAGCTTTCCAGACTTGCCAAAACCCCTGGAGCACAAATCGGAGGAACAACATTCTGTCCTCCAAAACCAACAAAATTAGGCATACCCAAAGTCAAGCTTCCAAACAATCCAGTATCAACCACACTTCTCCCAGGAGGAATCTTCCATCTCCCCCCCAAATCAAACCTAGAAGCAGGACAAATAACAGGGTCGCAAACATTAAACAATATCTTGCAGTCAGTAGCAGACATAACCTCTTGGCATTCAATTCTATCAACAGCCTCAACAGCTTTATCAAGTTCGCAGGTAAACGAAACTCCCTGAATTGTCATCCTTTGTCCGTCTTTGCATCTCGCGTTCCTTCCATAACTTGCAATTTTATTTCTCAGTTCAGGATTGCTGTCAATCTCAGATTGATGATGAATAACAACAAGTTCCTGCTCCCCATTGGAATTTCTATATCCCAAAATCCTGAAAGTTTTCGGCTCGCCATTTTCATACCATTCCAAAATCTCAACATATTGCCCTTTAACATCATAAGGCATAAAAGTAACCCTTCCATTTCTATCAATCTTAATCTTCGTATCAACATAAGTTCCTAAATACTCTCCATAATTAGAAACATCTCCTTTGAAAGAAACAATTTCTTGGTTATCTTTACCCCCCACACATCCTTTATTCCTGGTTTTCACATCAGCATCAAAGCATACAAACTCCCCGGGAATAATCTTTCCATTATCCTCTCTAGGTTTAAGTTTCAATACATTGCCAGAATCAGATTTAACATAATAATAAGTTCCATCTTTGTAAATTGTTGTTGTTTTATCCTTAGCATTTTTAGATTTCTGAATCGAAGTTTCAGTATCGTAAATATATTCTGCCAATCCCTGTTTATCCAATCCAGAATTTTTCTTAAATTCCTCTCTCTTAACATAATCCTCAGACTTGCTGTTAATATTGGAAATAGCTCCATTGTAAGCTGCAGAATAACCTTCAGCAATGCCCTTGGAATCAACACCCAGCACATTTTCATCAGAATACGCCTTAGCTAGTTTCTGATTTTTATATGCTTTAATCAATTCATCACCAGTAACTCCTTTGTTATTAATCAAAATCTCAAAATTATTTTTCTCACTCTTCTCATTTTTGCCCCCCTCTCTATAAATTTTCCCATACAAATAATCAATCTCCGCCTGAGAAAGTTTCTTCCCGGAATTTAAGTTTTTAACTGCCTGATTATTGCTAAGCTCATCAATTTCATTCAAACTCTTCTTAGCAGATTCAACATATCCCTCAAGAATCTTGCTGTTATCCAGCAGGCATGAATCTCTATTTTTATATTTCTTGCCATATCCAACGTTATCCTGATTGCATATCTTGTCATCTACCCCACTCTTCCCATCAACACCATGATAAACCAAATCTCTTGCTTTCAAATCATTCTGGCTTGTTGCCAATCCTTTGAAGAAATTCTTCACAGATAAAAACGCATAAACACCCAAACAAACTTTCTTCCATCTTTGCAGCCATGTATCCATTTTATTAATCGTGGCATCAAGCTTCTTAATCATCGCAGCTGTAGCATTAATCTGCGCATCAATCTGCCCAGCACTAAACTGAATTGCTCTCTGCTCAACAGGGATATGCAGCATCACATCGCTCCTGCTGATAGATTTCCCGCTTCCAGGCAATATTGTAATCAAAGCATTATCCTTGCTCTTAATCTCTATAAGCTCCAAGCTGACTTTAACATTGTCATCAATCTCTTTTTTCCCGCGTAAAGCCAGGCTAATCTGCCCTCCTAAACTGCCATCCAGATACACTTTTCTAAGAATAGCCTGATTATTTTGAATGCTTTCAACTTTCAAAGTGTAATCTCTGCCATTTTCTTTTAATCCAGAAACACCAATCACATCATCCAAAACCATTTTCTGTGCAGCTCTTCCATCAACACCAATATATGCCTCAGGACCCTCGCCAGGTTTCAATTCTTCTATGCCTAAAAATCTTACATCCAAATCCTCATCATCCAGATATTTCTTAGACTCTGTAGAAACACCCATTTTTATTTTGTCACCAACCTCAACAATCTTCCCCTCGGCAATTCTTCTATAACTCCCAGTAACCTTATTATAATTTTCAAGTGCTAAATGATAGCTATCCATAGCATAATAATTTTCAGCAATCCAGTAATAAGATTCTCCTCTTAAATCTTCATCATCATTGGCAGCAACCGCCTTTTCCAATTCTCTGATAGATTTGCAATGAAGCATTTCAGCAGAAGTTTCTTTTGTTATTGCTAAAGCGTCAAAGTCTTTAAAGTTCCCGCAATCAGGCTCCATTTTTGTAGCTTCTATTTTAGGAAAATCTGTTTTCGTTGCTGTAGAAACCGGAGATGCAGAATTATACTCATTCCAGGCTTTAACAACCTTATTCACATAATCTTTAGTCTCGCTTGGAAGAGCGCTGCATTTTTCATAAACACTCTGTGAACTGTAACAATCAAGTATTGCTTCGTTTCCAGGTCCTGCATTGTAAGCAGCAACAGCCCATCTAATGTCATTTTTAAATTTAGGGTTATCAATTTGTTTCTTAAGATAAGTTACCCCGGTTTTGATATTTGCATCAGGGTCAAATCTCTTATCCAAAATAGAAACTAAATTTTTGTCAGTTTTCTTATACCAGTCATTAAGTTTTCCAGCATAATCCTCACTGCATTTTTTTGGTAACTTATAAGGTAATGGAGGAGAATAAACAGCCAAAGCTCCATTTTCCAAGGCAGTCAATGGCATAAGCTGCATCAACCCAGCAGCCCCGCAATAAGAAATGCTGTTCGGATTAAAATCAGATTCAGTTTTTATGATTGCTCTAATAAGATTGATATCAACATTTTTCTCATTGGCATATTTGTAAATAATATTATCATAATTTGTTAAAGGTGTTGGAGGTCCAAGCACAGGCAAGGTAGTAGTTGTAGTTGAAGGAGCAGGAGGAAATACATTAGAAGTGCTTTCAGCCCCAACAAAATTCCCAGCATAATCTCTCTTAAAGTATTTTGGTTCACCAAAAAGTTTAACATTCTTCAGATAAACCTCTTCCCTGGCAGTCTTATCATCAATCACTTTTTTAGGAACAATCTTATCAACAACCCAGTCGCTTCCATCAATCAGTCTTTGTCCTTTCCCTCTTACAACCAAATCTCCATTAACCAGGAACATCGCTTTATCACTTGCAGTATCAATGCTCCTAAGCTGTATTCTAAATCTGTCAATTAGCTGGAAGCTATTGCTTGCATACAGAGGAATCACTCCAGATTCTTGTCCAGAAGTCAAAGAATAACTCCCCATCCTCCTCAACGCATTATCATACAAAACCAGATTAACAGTCTTGTCATCAATCCTTGCTGCTCTTACATACCCTTTTCCATTCCAAAAGCTATCCTTTATTGTCACACTCTTTTTCCAGGATTCCTCGTCAGCATTTTCCTTCAATAATAAATCACTTGAGCCAAATCCAAACAAACTATTTTCAGAATTAAATCTAATGTCAACAGAAACATTCAAATCTATAGTCCCCCCTCCTGTCTGCAAAAAGCTTGTCCTCTCAATATCAGAAACATTCGCAATTGTCAAAGCACCTTTCTCTCTAAACCCTGGCAAATCACTCTCCTTCTCAATCTTATGCAATCTCACAATAAAATATCCAATATCAATAAATCTCCCTGAGTCATCAACCAAA
>DATDZG010000012.1:0-32734 GCA_035288805.1 Candidatus Nanoarchaeia archaeon | reverse complement strand
TAGTTTACATCCTGAGCAGAAAATCTTTTTAGGTGGTTCTGTGATAACGTATCCAGACCTTCCAGAAACAAGTTTTCCAAATACATCCATTACTGCTGGATCGTTGTGATGCTTGCGTAAATCGATACATGAGCCTGTCATTGTTTTTTAGAAGAAAAGGTTATTTTTATAGTTTTCTTTTTATTTATTCCAAGAAGTCCTTATTCTTGATTTTTTCTGGAAGGTATTTCTCTGAGATGAATGAGATTCCTCTTGAAGATAAGGCCTGGATTTCTGCTTTTGCTCCTAACTTCTTCAAAGCTGCAAACTCTTGCTGCCATGCCTTATTATTTTTGAACCAATCATACTCTGAAATCTGTTTTAATCTGGCAATATCGGTTTCTTTGAATTTAATCAAATGTTTTTCCAAGCCATACTTTTCTATATCTTTTGTGTGGATTCCTAAGTATCTTACTGAGGGGATGGCCATTTTTCCTGAAATATGGGCTAGGTTAATTGAACCGAATTTTATGACTGAATAAATGTAATGCCCCCAGCTGTCCAAATCTGTTAGAACATAGATAGGCAGGTTAAATTCTTCATATAATCTTTGCAATAATCTTCGGATTCCTCGGGTTGTCTGGCCTTGAGAGGATATGATAATGCAGTTCTGCTTATCCCAGAATTTATCTTCATGCAACCTTTCCCACACAGCAGCCTTTTCCATGTAGAGAATATATTTTGCTGTTACTTTTTTGAATGTGATTAATTCTACATTACTTGGAATACTCCATCCTCCGGAACCTAGCTTTGACCAGTCTATTGTATCTCCCCTGTCTTCAATAACTACGTTTCCTGCAACTGAACCATTCTTGTTTGCGTTGATATGGAGTTCTTCTCTAGATTGCCCTGTGATTAATTCCAAATCCTCGATTGCTGCATCGGATTCTGTTTGATCGTCAACGATATTGGTATGTGTTCCTGGAATAGTTCTTTTTACTTGATAAAATACGTCTCTTAGTGAAGCGTTTTTATTTTCATTGATGAGATTTAAAGACGCTGAAGCAACCTCTACTGTTTGCAAGAATCTTTTTGTGTGCGCTACATTAAAAAACATTCTATTTCCTGTTTTATCTCCTAATTCCAATGTTTTTGACTTTTCATTGTAGTTGATATTTGAGAGAGCTCTGATAGGAACTATGATAGAAGGATTCTTCATTGCCTTAATTTGAGAGACAATGTCTTTTCCGAGATCTTCAATTACCTGTTTAGCTTGTTTTTTCTGTGCCATCTTGTGCCAGTATTGAGGGAAGTTCTTTCTTTAATTTTTGCATTAGATTATTCTGGATTACTTCCTTTTTTTCTCCTGAAATATTACTTAACGATGATGAGAGTTCTGGGATGTACTTTTCAAATAATCCTGCGCGTTCTTTTTGCTCTTTTGCCCGAACGTTTTTTCTGATGTAGATTCCTAATTTTCTTCCGCATTCTTGTAATCCTAATTTAATTTCCTGGATGATTTCTGGGTAGTTAGCAATTGCTTCCTTTGATTCTGAGGTAAATGGAACCCAAACTGAAACGATATGCACCATGATTACTGCTGGACCTATTGGCAATGCTCCTTTGCTCTGGCTTAGGTTATAATTTTTCCAGGAGGTTTGAATAACTGATTTTGTTACTGCACATCCTGCTTGTTCATATTGCAATGGGACCCGATTTGCGAATCTTAATAATCTCACAGGTTCGTCATTTGTCAGAGAACCTCCGTATGCTAATCCTACTTCTACCTGGAAAGGATAACCGCGGTAAACTTTTGGAGATCTTGTAATAGAAGTGTAAAATTCTGCGTTGACTTCTTTTTTTAACCCTTTTTCAATTGCATCTTCTGTTATTGGTGAGAGACAATCTGTTGGAGGGGCCATAATTTTTGTTTCTTTTATTGCCTTGTATAATGAGTCTGCTTCTTCCCTTGCTATTCTTTCTGGACGAGCTCCTGGGTCAAGATGGGATTTTTCGCAGAGTTCTTTTGCAACTGATGATGATACTCTAGAAAATTCATTTTGTAAGAAACTGGATAAATTCCTTGCTGTGCTTTCTTTGAGCATCTTGATTAAGATTCCTAATTCTATTCCATAAGGATGTGGTTTGATTTGTTTTGGTTCAACAGGATGCTTGTTTACTGCTCTTGGGAATTCTAGCTTCTCTCCTTCTGGATTTTTATAGCTGAGATTTAAATGTGGGTTGACAATCGCTGTTTGCTTTAAATATTCGTCGATTGACTGCTGGCCTTTTTGATATTTAGCTTCTAGTTCTAATTCTATTTTTATTCCGTGTTCTTTTTCCCAGGCGATTTCCCTATCGACAATTATTTCTGGCTCATTTTTTTGCGTATCTAAATGCAGTTCATAATAATGTGCTGGTTTGTTTTTTCCTGTTTTTGAGGTTATTTTTGCTGGCTTGCCTGTTGTTAATTGACTGTACATAACTGCTGCGGAAATTCCAATTCCCTGCTGCCCGCGACTTTGCCTTAGCTTGTGAAATTTGCTTCCATATAATAATTTCGCAAAGATTCTTGGAATCTGCTCTTTTACAATTCCAGGACCATTGTCTTCAACAATAATTTTGAATCTGTTCTCAGATATTGGGGAAACTTCAACAGTAATATCTGGCAAGATTCTTGACTCGTCGCATGCGTCTAATGAATTATCTACTGCTTCCTTTATTGTTGTTAACAATGCTTTTCTTGGGTTGTCAAATCCTAGAAGATGTTTATTTTTAACAAAGAATTCTGAAACTGAAATTTCTCTTTGAGATTTTGCTAATTCTTCTGCTGTTACTTGCTTCACTTCTTTTTCAGGCATAGCTTCTTGGAGTAAGAACTGATTTATAAATATTTGTGAGATTTATTCTCTTTCTGCATGATCTTTCATTCTTTTTTGCCTTTCAATATATGCGTAGACATTTCCGTGCTTGCTTCCCTGCAATAGATTAGTTATTGCCTGTTTTGCGATTGCGACATCTTCCTGCAACCCAATAATTCCTATTGTTTTTCCATAAACTTCTATGTCTGTATGAGTTAATAATTCTAGTAATCGTCTGGCCTTGCCTTTTGTTCCTATGATTCTTGACCTTAAAACCTGCAATCTTGATTTTGATTTTCTTGAGAAATCTGTTATGTCAATTAATTCGAATGAGTTTTCCTCTTCTAGGATTTTTAGAGCTAGATTTGGATTGAAACCTCGGCCAATTGCCTGAATTATTGGCTTTGCTGTGAATATCGATAATGAATCTTCTGAAGAGATAAATACGTCGCCTTCTCTGGAATCAACTTTTAGTTTTGTTTTTGTCCTTGATTCTATTTCCCTTTTTACTTTTCCTTTGATTCCTAGTAAAACAGCGATTCTATCTTTTGGGATTTTAATTTCATCTTGGTACATTTTAGAATTCATCTACTGTGTCTATGCCTTTTAAAAACCCTTTCTTCTTTAACCATGCTATTTGTGTCGGGGTGTATTTGAAAATTGCATCTCCTTTATCATCCTGAGCATATTCCCATGGCTCAACAAGGATTATATCTTTTTCCCTCATCCATAATTTTCTTCTTAACCTTCCAGGGATTCTGCAAACTCTGTTTTTTCCATCTAAGCAACGAACTTTCATCCTAAAACCGCCTAACCTTTGCTCGATTACTCCAATGACTTCTCTGTTTCTTGGGGTTCTTACCCTGATGAACTCTTCTGATTGCTCTTGTTGCTGCTGAGGTCTTGGCATACTGATTCTTGAGAATTAGCTTTTATAAACTTACCTTTTCCTTTTTGAGGTTCTTGCTGATGATGAATACCATTGTTCAATTGCAAGAATATCAAGGACAAAGATGATTGCTCCAAGAACAAAAGGCCAGTTGAACATTACTGGCAATGACAATATTGTTAAACCTGTTAACTGGGGTTTTGAAAGCATTAAAACGATTGAGAAGAGCATTAATCCGAACATTATTGAATGCCCGGTAATCTCAGTAAGAGTCGTTTTCCTTTTTGATGTGTTCCTTAGCCCTTGTTTTTGTAATGACTCAATCTTGGTTGCTAGATTTTCAAGTTGTTTTTCTGGGTCTTTAAAAAATAATCTTCTTAGCCCTGTTGGTCTTTGGGCTCCGCTTTTGATATAATCTTCTGCTTCTTTTGCAAAATAATCTGCCTTGTTCTTAGCTTCATCTACATGAAGTCCCACTCTATCTAAGAATGTTCTTTCAAGTTCTACAGTTTTCCCATAGCTTGCTGCAGTATTGTCTACTAATCTTCTAAGGTATTCAACGTGTTTCAGAGAATATGCTTGTTTATGAGCAGATGGTGGTTGGACTGAAGCCATAGCTATATGCTGGAGTAGATATATAAAAACCTTGCTATTATTTTTGATTGTTATCTGGGTCTAGTCTAAAACAAATTGTCATCCTGAATACTTCTCTGCTGGTCATCTTGTTCTTTCCATACAATGTTCTTGACTTGATTATTTTTCCTTCTTTAAATCTGTGCTTTAATCGGTTTCCAAGAACCTGAAGAAACTTATTCGATGTCACGTAAAGGTCATAACCAAATTTGTTTTCAATTAATTTTGATAATTCGCAGTATTTGCTGGCTTTAATTTGCTCTGTTGAGAAATCTAGAACCTTTTTGTTTATAGGTCTGATTTGCAGAATGCCCTGAAAATACTGGTCTGACCTGTAGATTATTTCTTTTCCTGCCATTACAATGCCTGAGCATGGGGGATGCCCTGAATTATTATTATTAAATCTTTATGAATTATTTTATTTTTTAATGCAAATTGAATTGACTCTTTTCCAACGACGTTCAGGCTGCTGCAAGTTTCCAGCAAGGAAAATATTTTTTCTTCTGACATTTCTTCACCTTTGTAGAACCTTTCGGTTATGTCTAACTGTTTATTGCCCTGCTCAAATTTCTTGCCTATTAAATCTGAATCGCAAATGCTGATTAATCTGCTTGCTCCTGAATTGTGGATTTTTATTAAAATCATAATAAGGGCTACCTGCGTTTCCCTTATAAACCCTATGCATCCTTATATTTTTGCTTTAACAGGCTGCTTTGCTCCGCAGGCCATGCACTTTAATGTTGTCACTCTGTCTTCTTTTTTTAACTGGGTGTCTGGTTTTTTGCATTCTGGGCAAATAACAAATAAATTAACATAACTTTCTATTTTTTCATTGATTGAAGATGAGGAAATTTTTCTGGATAAGATTAATCTGGAATCCTGGATTATTGCGGGAGTTGCCAGTTCTCTTTGCAGGTATTTCAGCAAATGCTCTGGCTCTCTCCTTAATGCTGAGCAGATTGTTTTAAAATTAGTAATGATTGTTTTATTGCCCTCTACATGACCCTGAACTTTAGGTATTTCGAATCTTTCTCCTGTTGATTTTGTTTCAGGTATTTTCTTATAAGCCTTTGATAATAATTCTTTATAATCCATAAAAATTCTTTATAAAATGAGTTTAAAAAACTATGTAATTTTTATTCTGTCATTGGATATTTTGAAGATTTCTCCTTCCTGCAGAAGCTCATTGAGAATATTATTTGCCTGCTCTTCTTGAATACCTGATGATTTTATTACTTCGCTGATTAATGCCCCGGATTCTGTGTCTAATGAAGATAATGAAGAGATAATTTTCTGCCTGTTTGATTCTGATGATGACTGGACTCTTTCTTCTTTTAATAAGGGCTGCGTGTTTGGTTGTTCTTCAAAATCTGTTGATTCGTTGTTTAAGGGTATTAATTCCGGCTTGCCATTCTGCTTTAAAAGCTGGAATTGCCTTAGCAATAAAGATGTGTAATCCTGCTGTCTTACAACCTCTGGAGCAAGATATAACTCCTCGTTATACTCTTTTATTTTTCCTATTACCAGGACAGTATCTCCGATTGAAACATTGCTGATTATTTTTGTATCGTCCTGCCAGGTTTTTACTCTTATTTGTGCTGAACCATCGTCCAAGGTTAAGGAGGCGTATTGTTCTTTTTGATTTTTATTTGCAACAACTGCAATTGAGTTTATTCTTGAAATTTTTTTATTGTCAATTTCTATATAACTGGGGGAGAATTCTAACTCCTGCTTTTGCATCTGCTTCCCATTTAAAGAAGATAACCATAGGATATAAGCTGTGGATCTTTCCATTATAACCTCGCTATTTGCCCTGGTCTTGGTTCAAATATTTCTCCTTCTCTCTTTAATTTTTCTATTGATTCTTCTACTTGAGCTTCTTCTATTTTTCTATCCTGTGCAAGAGCGATAATCTCGCTGATTGGAATGTTTTTTCCGTGTTTATGCTCCAGTTCTCTTATTATTTCCCTTACTGTAACTATCTTTGACCTTTGCGATGATGAGATTCCTGTTGTGATTCTGTCGATGTCTATTTCTCCTGTTTCATAATCAAATCCGACCTGCATAAGACAATGCCTTAACAAGTCTATTGACCTTTTTGAGTCTAAGGCTGTTACTTTTTTTGATAATCTTACTCTTGCTGAACCTTCTGCCAACCTAACCAAGGCTTCTAACTGCCTTGCTGAAATTGGAATAGGTTTAATTCCTTCATCTCCTACCTGACCTTTGTTTCTTAATTCTACGTAGAACTTTTTTATTTCCTCTATTGCCTGGTCTGTTAATACTGGCTTGATTCTTTTTCTGGCGTATGATATATATTTCCTCATCAAATCTGTCGGGATTTCTGGCTGCAGTTCTGTTGGCTTTTGCTGAAGTTTTAATACATGGGAAGCGATTCTTGTGTCTATCTCTCTGTTAGGAATATCTCTGATTGGAAAGATTAAATCAAACCTATTGATTAAGGCTGCTGGGAGGTCAATTTGTGATGCTATTGAAGCGTATGGGTCAAATCTTCCTAATTTAGGATTGGCTGCTGCCAGCACTGTCGTCTCTGTTCTTAATGTGTTTCCTTGAATGGCTATTTTTCCATTTCTTCTTGTTACAAAGAATCCTGTTTCTGTAGAAAAGCAAAATACTTTCCCATCGTAGGGTATTTTTTTAATCTGTTTTCTTTTCATTTCTGGCGAAGTTTTATTAGAAAGACAAACTCTATATGTTCTTACTCTCTTTCCTCTATACCCTTGATCATACTGGACATGCAAACTTGCAGACATTCCTATTAACATTGCGATTGCATGAAACTGGTCTATTAATTCCTTTGATGTTGATGTGAATGACTTATTATCTGAAGCTCCATCCCCAACCATCATGGCATTAAATACAATCTTTAATTGCCTCTTTGAGAGGGTGTTGAACTTTAAGGGCAGTCTTTTTTTGAGATGATTCTTTCCACAGTCTTTCTCGAGGTAATCAACCAGTTGTGTGTTTGTAATCTGAAACCTTATATATTTCTCTCCTTCTTTTGATTCTGTGAGTTTAAATCCAATGTACTTTCCCAAGTGCAACAAGCACTTATTTATCTTTTCTGCTTTTATTCCTCTTTTTTGAGGGATGCCAAATGATGCTCTTCTCTGCAAACCTCCCTCTGTAACATAATATCCTAAAAATTCCAGCCATAGATCAAGAGGGATTGTTTTGGGTTTTTCCTGCTGGGTATATTTTAAATGTTTTCTGTTTTGCTTGTGCTTTATTGCTGGAAGGATAAATGTTCTGCTTTCTTTGCCCTGATAGTTTCCAGAGTTTATAACTTGGAATTTATGGGAAGATATATTTTCAGCTAAGATACATTCGAAGAATTTGCTTTTTTCTCTCTTAAGCAGCATTTTGTGGTTGGGTGTTACCAACATATCAATTCTTTTATTTTTGAAGTGAAACATTTCCTCTTTGAAATCATACACATACAATCCTTTATGCTGTGAGAAGTTAACTTTTTTATTCTTCAGGTCGTATTGGGCTATTTTTAGATTTTTGACCTCATCATATTTTTTCCATCCCTGCTCCGTTAACACTTCTGTGTCTTCTGAATAACATGCCTGTATATTCGCCTTGCTGATTGAGATTCTTTGCTGTTCTAATGCTTCGTGCAATGCTGAAGTATCTTCTTGAGACATCTTGTCTAATTCATCTATGCAGCAAAATCCACCATTGGCAAGAACCATTGCCCCTGCTTCCAGTGCCCATCCTTTTAGGAATTCGTCCTTTACAACCGATGCTGTTAATCCTGCTGCTGATGCCCCTTTTCCAGAAATGTAACGGGCTTTTGGAGCAATTTTTGAAACAAAATTAAGGATTTGCGATTTTCCTGCTCCTGGGTCTCCAACAAGCAAGATATGCATATCTCCTCTTGTTTTTGTTCCATCATCTCTTTTTTTCTGGACTCCACCCATTAATTGGAGGACAACTGCTTCCTTTACCTTGTCATGCCCATAAATAGAAGGGGCTATTGAGTTTGTAAGCCTTAGATAGACATTTGGGTCTTTTGATAATTCTTTAATCTTTGTTTCATCTTCTTCTGAAATTTCTAAGTCTTCGAAAGTTTCTTCTACAGGGATGATTGAATTGGCTTCCATCATTAAATCATATCTTGTTGATGGTGCACCTGTCCTTAACAAGATTGGAATTTCTTTTATTACTCCTGTAACCTGGATTTTGCTTCCTGGTGTGGTTCTTTTTTCCATTTTTGGCTCAACTAAATCTTCCTGCAAGAAAACTGATAATCTCTTTGGCTGTTCCCCTCCCTCTAATTCTTCCGGAGATTCTTCAACAACCAATCTTTGAGCATCTACCAGCTCTTTTGAGAGCAATCTGAATTTTCCTCGCCTCCCGCATGTGCAACGAGATGGTTCTTTGAATTTTTGGTCTAACTGCAAGATTGAGATTGTGTTTCCACATGATGGGCATTCAAATTTTGCCGATGTTACTTGGGGTCTTACATCTGAGGATTGCCTTACTATTGCTTCAAAAAACATGAATTTGTTAATGTGGTTGCTGCGAATATTTCTTATCGCTATTGATTGGGTCTTTGGCAGGTTGAAGAATCTGGATTTGAATTTTTTGTTTTCTATTATATTGTCTATGGCTAGTTCAAAAGCTCTTATTATTTCTTCTGGCTCTTCAAGAAGAATATCTGCCAGTTCATGGTCAAAAGATGCTAATTTCTGAAAATTTGTTAATAGAGTGAATTCTCCTCTGTTGTTTAGTTTATGAAGCTCCTGCTCATAAGTCTTGATTAAAAATTCCTGAGATCTTTCGATTTGTTCCTGAGCATCCATAAAATTGTCAGAGCACTGTCATTTAAAATGATTATTGTTGCTTAAATAGGATGTCAAGAACCCTTGTTCATAAACTAAGGGTTCTTGAGCACGCCAAATGCCACTCTTATTGGCTGTGGTTTACATAGTAAACCACCATTCAAAGAATGTGGTATTTTAGCGTATCAAAAAAAGAAGGAAATCAGGATTTTGTCACTTTCCTTAATACAATAACCAGCTTGGCTACTGCTTCCCTCAGTCTTGTTTCTGAGGTTGTGCCTGTGCAGACTATTTTTCCATTACTAAATAGCAAAAACGTTGCTCTTGTTCCTGGAAGTTTGTATACTAATCCTGGGAATTGCTCTGGCTCGTATTCTGTGTTGTCAAGTTTCATAGCCAAAAAATTTAGGTTTAAATCCATGTGAATAGTTCCTGAGGCAACCATGTTCTGAACTGCAATTTTAGGTTTGATTCTTATTCTGACTTTAATTTTTTCTAGGTTCTTTATGATTTTTTTCAATGATTCCTGGACTTTTGTCAGTGACTTTGCTCCTGTTAGAACAACTTTCCCTGACGAGAAAATTAATGCTGAAGTTTTTGGGTCTTTAATCCGCATTACCAATCCTGGGAATTGCTCTGGATTGTATTCTGTATTTGGAAGAACCTCTGCAAGTTTTATCAATGGAATGTCATGTTCTAAAGAAGTAGAAACAACTATGTTTTGTATTGTGATTTCTGGTTTGGGTCTTTTCTTCATTATTAAATCCTCCTCGTTTGTTTATAAACCGATAGAAAGGTATATAAATGCTTTTATAAATAGTTTTGTTGTAATTGGATAGGGATTATTTTACGATCTTTCTTATGAATATTGTTGATAACGATTTATTTTTATAGATGAAACCTGATGAGGAAATTTTTCTTCAATTTGTCTTACAACTTTCATTCTTAGCCCGTAAGCATTGGCATGGTGCATATAAGCAACCCTAAGACAAAAAAGAAAAGAAATAGGGGTTAATAAACCCTACTTTTGCGTGCGACTGGCTTCGCCAGTCGGACTTACCCCGAAAGCATCGCCGCCCCCGTTGTCGCCGTGACTGCCGCCGCCGACACAAAGCCTGTCGCCCAGGTACCCGAGGGAAACCAAAGCGGAAACTCTCAAAACAGGCTCGATAGATGCATCAAATTCAGAAACTCTTACACCACCCGGGTAATTTTCTTTAGAAGATATTTTTTTAAGATTCAATGCAATTTTTCTATAAGTATACTCGAGCAGTCTTGCTAATCCCGACTCTGCAAATTCTCCGCTTTCTTGAACCCCCCTCTTAAATGAATCATAAGGTGCAAAACCGAAATCGTTATTTCCTAGGTAAATCCCATGAGATTTTTTGCATGCATTTAAATGTGATTTTAAAATATTTTCATCAACTATCGGACTATCTTCCTGTGCATCTTTTGGGGGATTAACAAAAACACCTTCTGAGGTTAATACATGATATCCAAGCTGAAGCCATCTTTTGTCAAGAATCTTTTTTTTGACATAAGTTAAATGTTCATGAGTTATAGAAATTGATTCTGAGGTTGTTGCTGGTCTGAATGAGATTTGTGGAAGGGCTGGGGAATGATAAAATGATTGCTGCATTGCTACAAGATTATCAATATAAGTGCCTGGACCAAATGCTGGGCATCTTGCCATTAAGGTCTTCCCTTTATGATTAAAATGCAATATATCTGCTTCTGGCAAAACCTTTGGTCTTGGATGTGCTTTGATTACTCCGTATCGGTTTTCCATTTTAGTTTAACTCGCTATTTTTATTGATAATGATGCTATTTGAAGGTTTATAAATCTTTTGTTTTGTTACTACTTTGAAGTTATCTTTGTTTATCGTAATATTTAAATAGTTGGTAATATTATGGTATTATGGGGATATTACCATGGCAGGAGAAACAATCAGCTTTACAGCTCCGGAATTATTGAAGATGGAGATAGAGGCATCTGCGAATATTGGGTATTATGATAACAAGAGTGAATTTTTAAGAGATGCTACCAGAACCTTATTGGCTGCAAGAAAAGATTTAAGGATTGCAATTGCCTGCGAGCTTTACAAAAAAGAGAGGATTTCTTTAGGCAGGGCTGTTGAAATCGCTGATATGAACTATGAGGAAATGAGAAAAATACTAAAAGAGAGGGATATTAAAATTAAAAATATTTCTGAAACTATTAATGAGGTTAAGAAAAGAGCCAAAAAAATAGAGGGATGAACTTGATAGTTTCTGATACTGATTTTCTAAGCTCATTTGCGAAGATTGGAGAGCTAAACCTTTTATTTAAAGTTCTAAAGACAAATGAGATTGTTATTCCTGATGCAGTTTATAATGAACTCAAAAAATCTATTGTATTTGATAGCTTATTGCCTTTCTTTTCAGATAAAGACAGGAAGATTATTGTTAAAAAGATTGTTGCCTGTAATTTTCCAGATTATCTTGGAGCAGGAGAGAAGGAGGCAATTACTCTTGCACAAAAAATGAATATAAGGCTTTTGATGAATGATAAAGTAGCTGGATTATATGCAGAAAAATTGGGTGTGAATGTTGTAGACATTCCTTCTTTTCTATTTTATTGCAAAGAAAAGAAATTTCTCGATATTTCGCAGTTAAAGAATTTGATAGCTAAGCTTAAAGCTAAGGATTTTTATGAACTTGAGAGAGAAATTGAGATTGGACTCATTTCTGAAAAATAGTTATTTTATCTTATTAAACCTGATTTCGAATTCTTTGTCTTTGATTTTGAATGTTTCCTGATGCTGGGGATTTGATAACTTTGTTATCTTTTCAGCTCCCACTGTTTTCTTGATGGTTAATTCATCTAATTTTATTTGAGAAATTAGTTCTAATTGGATTTTATCTTCTTTTTTTAATCCTGCTTTTTTTCTTAAATCCTGGATTCTTCTGATAACTTCTCTTGTGTAGCCTTCTTTTTCCAGTTCTTTGGTCATGGTTGTGTCAAGAGCTATTGTCAATTCCTCTTTTGCTGTTTTTGTGAATTTTAATTTTTTGCAATTAACCTGGAGCTTGATGAGTTCCTGGAGTTTTTCAGCTGCTTTCAATTGCTCTTCTTTTGTGTTTATTTCAACTTGGCTTAGAGGCCATCTCACTCCAATTTGCTGTTTATTTCGTTCATTTAATATTTCCTGAATTACCTTCCTCGTGTGGTTCATATTCGTTTCGAGCTCTAGATTAATCATTTTTTTATCCTCTTTTGACCATTGGGTTAAATGGACCGATTTATTTTCAATGCTTTGATAGAGATAATCTGAAATGTAGGGTGCAAATGGTGCGAGCAACTTGCTTATTCGTTCCCAGATATATTTGAAAACATATCCTACTGTTTCATCCTGCTCTGATCTTTCTCTGATTAATTTGATGTAGGTTCTTGATAAATCATCATTAACAAACTCAGTCATTAATGACAAGCATTTTTGATAGTCGTGCTTTTCAAGTCTTTCTGTGTATTCCTGGATTAATGTGTTTGTTCTTGAGAGGATCCAGGAATCTTCTAACTGGAGTTTTGGCTTTTTTGTTGATTTTAGATTTTGGCTGTATTGATAGGAATTCCAAAGAATGTTTAGGAAAGGGGATATTTGCTGTTTTAATAAATTAATCCCAAAGCGTTTTTGATCTCCCGGGTCATTAATACAGAATTGTAATCTGCAGGCATCCACTCCAACATCGTCGAAAACTTCCCATGGATTGATGACATTGCCCTTGCTCTTCGACATCTTTTCTCCAAGTTCATCAACAATATGACCTGCACAGACAACGCTTTTATAAGCTGGCTTTTCAAACAATAATGTGCCAAGAACATGCAATGTGTAGAACCAGCCTCTTGTTTGGTCGATTGCTTCTGAGATAAAATCGTATGGAAAACTCTTGTTGAACATTTCCTTGTTTTCAAATGGATAATGAAACTGGGCGAATGATGCTGAACCGGAATCATACCAGCAATCGATTACATCTGGAATACGCTCCATTGATGATTTGCATTTTTTGCATGGGATTTTTATTGTGTCTATGATTGGTTTGTGCAGGTCAATTTCTTTTTTTATTCCTGCTGATTTTTTTAACTCCCCTATAGAACCTATGCAGATTTCATTATTACAATTATTACAGCGCCAGATTGGCAATGGTGTGCCCCAGAATTTTTTTCTTGATAATGCCCAGTCTTTTGCTCCTTCCAGCCAATTTCCAAAGCGTCCTGATTTAATGTGTTGAGGAATCCAAGTAATTTTCTCGTTGTTTTTTAACAATTCTTTTCTGAATGAGGAAACTTTAATGAACCATGAGTTCATTGCGTAGTATATCAATGGAGTTTGGCATCTCCAGCAAAAAGGATAACTATGAGTATAAGATTCTTTTTTGAATAAGCTTCCTTGTTCATTTAATTTTATTATTATTTTTATATCTGTGTCTTTTACAAATAATCCTGAAAAATCGGGAATTTCTTCTGTGAATTTTCCTTTTTCGTCTATAGGTTTTACGAAATCTATTTTATTTTCTTTACATGCTTCATAATCATCCTCTCCAAATGCCGGGGCTAAATGAATCAAACCTGTGCCCTCTCCGGCTATAACAAAATTTACGGCAATTGTCCTGAATGAGTGTTTTAAGCCCTTGAAGTAAGGGAATAATGGCTCGTATTCTAATCCTAGAAGCTTTTCTCCTTTTAATTCTTCCAAGATTTTTTCATTTGGAAATAATTTTTTTGCTGCTTCTTTCACTACAATATACTCTCTGTCTTTTTCTTTGATTACAACATACGTTAATTTTTTATCTATCCCTATTGCAAGATTACTTGGCAATGTCCAAGGAGTTGTGGTGAAGGCTAAAAGATAACGTTTTGCGTTTTTTATTTTAAAACTAACATAGATTGCTGGCTCTTTGACTTCTTTATATCCTAGAGCAACTTCATGCGAGCTTAATGGCGTTTCGCATCTTGGGCAATAAGGAACTACCTTGTCTCCTTCGTATAATAACTTTTTATTGTACAATTCTTTTAATGACCACCAGACAGATTCAATGTACTCGTTGTCCATTGTGATGTAAGGGTTTTCCAGGTCAACCCAGAAAGCCATTTTCTCTGTCAGCTTATTCCACTCCTGGATGTATGAGAAAACAGATTCCCTGCATTTCTTGTTGAATTCTTCTATTCCATAATTTAGAATTTCTTTTTTTGAGTTTAATTTTAGTGCTTTTTCAATCTGGACTTCTACAGGCAGTCCATGACAATCCCAGCCGGATTTTCTTGGAACTGTGTAACCCTGCATGTATTTGAATCTACAGACTAAATCTTTGAATACCCTCACTTCAACATGATGGAGAGCAGGAGGGGCGTTTGCTGTGGGGGGGCCTTCTAAGAATGAAAATAATTTCTTCTTTGAATCGTACTGCAAGCTTCTTTTAATTTCTTTTTCCTGCTTTTTCCAAGATTTTGCTACAGAATCCTCAACTTGCTTAAAATCGTACATTTCCTTCAATAGCTCAGGGGAATTTATAAATCTTGCTAGCTAAATCTTTATAAGCACTTTTTTTCTTTATGAAGAAAAAACTTGCACTAAAAAAGAAACAGAATGAAAAACTTGCACTAAAAAAGAAAGAAAAGTATATACTTGCATTAAAGAAAAACCCTTTTAAAAGGGTATAAGAGAGCATACAGTATGGAAGAGGATAAAATTTGGATTGAGAAATACAGACCTAGAAGCTTTGATGAGATTATGGGGCATGATGTTATTGTTTCCAGATTAAAATCTTTTGTTGAAAGAAAGAATATTCCTCATTTATTGTTATCCGGACCTGCTGGTGTTGGAAAAACCTCTATTGTCCTGGTGATTGTTAAAGCATTATATGGAGAGAGATGGAAGGAAAATTTTCTTGAGTTGAATGCAAGTGATGACAGAGGGATAGATGTTGTAAGAACAAAGATAAAAGATTTTGCCAAGACAATTGCAATTGGCGAGGTTCCGTTTAAAGTTATTTTACTGGATGAATGCGATTCTTTAACTTCGGAAGCGCAGCAAGCATTACGAAGAACTATGGAGCAGTATTCTGGGAATTGCAGATTCTTCTTAAGCTGCAACTATTCAAGCAAGATTATTGACCCTATTCAGAGCAGATGCACAATATTCAGATTTAAGCAGCTGGAAAAGAAGGATGTTGAGAAGATTGTTGAGAATATTGCTGGAAAAGAAGGATTAAAGATAAAAGACAATAGCGTGGATGCTTTATACGAGATTGCTAACGGGGATGCCAGAAGGGTGGGAAATATTTTACAGAGCTGTGCTTCTTTAAGCAAAACCATTACTCCTGAAATAATTTATGAGATGAGCAGTTCTGCTAAACCAAAAGAGATTCAAAACCTGCTGGATGAGGCTTTGATGGGAAATTTTTTAAAAGCGAGAACAATACTTCTTGATGTGATGTTAAAACATGGGCTTTCAGGGGTTGATGTTGTTAAGCAAATTCAAAGAGAAGTTTTTCATTTGTCAATAGCAGATAAGATAAAAATTGGGATGATTCAAGATTGTGGGGAGTGCGAGTTTAGGCTTGTTGAAGGCAGTGATGATTATGTGCAGTTAGAAGCTTTGATTGCGAGGTTTTGTTCAAGGAGTGCTAGATGAAAGTAAATTTTAGATATTCAACACCTTATGATGAGATGTTAAGTATTATGAGCGGGGAAGAATTGTCACATTCTCAAACCATGATTGCTAAAGGGTATCTTGGGAAAATTAATGAGTACTGGGGGAAAGAAGGAGCTAAGATAGCAAAAGAGATTGAAAAAGTTTCCGGGCTTAAGTTTAATAAAGATATTGAAGGCTTTGTTGTTTCTGAGATGGCTTTTGAAGCTATTTCTCATCCTTTTACAATAAAGATGTGTGATGATTTCAATAGATTAAGAGGGATACTTGTTCATGAGTTGCTGCATGTTTTGATGGTTCAAAACGAAGTTAAAGTTTTGAACATGGTTAATCGATTACAAGGAGATAGTAACTTTAAGGTTCATTTTCCAGTTTTGCTTTGTGAGAGAAGAGTTTTGGAAAATTTGTATGGGAATTTTAAAGTTGAGAAAAGAGTTGAGGACCTGGATGAGGTCTGGAAAGAAGTTAATAGGGTTTACCCTGGATTTAAAAAATCTGGTAGAAAAGGGATTGAGTTTATGAGGGAATATGCTGCTGGTAGAAAAGTATAAACCTAGAGATTCTAAAGAGATTATTGGACAGGAAAGAGCTGTTCATGAACTCAGAGAGGCTTTAAGAAATAAAGAATCTTGTTTAGTTTATGGGGGTGTTGGGAATGGAAAGACTTCTGGGGTGTATGCTGCTGCTTCTGAACTTGGATACGAGATTTTTGAGTTGAATTCTAGCGATTCTCGTGGGAAGGAAGCTGTTAACTTGCTGTTAAGCGGGGCTGTTGAACAGGCCAGTTTGTTTAGCAGGGGCAAGATAATCCTGGTTGATGATGTTGATGCTTTATCTGGGAATGATAGAGGAGGGTTGCAGGAGATTATGAATTTTATGAATAAGAGTCATGTTTCTTTTGTGTTTACTTGCTATGATGTTGACAATGATAAATTTAAGCAATTGAAAAAAGAATGCAGGTTGATTGAGTTTGGAAAGGTTGATTCTTCCAAGATATTTAATCACCTTAAAGATATTTGTGAGAAAGAGAATATTGAATTTAATGAGTCTATGTTGAAAGAAATTTCAAGAAAATGCGATGGAGATATTAGAAATGCTGTTAATGAACTTGAGATGGCTTTTGTTGAAAATGAGAATAATGACTTTTCTTACAAAGATGCTAGAGGGGTTGTGGATGAAACTTTAAACTTGATTTTTAAGAGCAAAAACTTTGAGGCTATTGAAAAATCATTTGATTCTTTAGATTGGAACTTTGATGAGATTATGCTTTGGGTTGATGAAAATATTCCATATGAATATGATGTTAAATCTTTAGAGGATGCTTATTCTGCTTTAAGCCTTGCTGACATTTTTAAAGCTAGAATTAGAAGACGACAATATTATAGGTATATGGTTTATCAAAAAAGTTTTATGAGCTATGGTGTTGCTGTTGCTAAAAGTGAGAAGAGGTCTGGAATTATAAAATATAAAAGACCTGGAAGATTATTAAAGATTTGGATTATGAATAGGAAGAATATGGCTAAAAAAGAATTGGCTGGAGAGATTGCTGAGAAGATTCATGTTTCTAAGAAACGAGCTTTTAAAGAGCTTGAGTTTATGAAATTTAAGCCTTTTCTTTTGTAAAAGAAAAGCATTAGTGGAAAAGAAAACACAAAAAATTCTAGGAGAAAAGGAAACAACATTTAAATACTTCTGTTTATTTGAGAGATGATGGCTAAGAATATACCTTTAGGAGTAAAAATAATTTCTGTTATTTACTGGATTAGTGCTGGTTTGCTTGCACTTCTTGGATTGTTGATGATGCTGTTTTCTTCTTCGATAAACGAAGTTTTGTCTCTTATGCTTATTGGTCTGCCTTCCTGGGCGTTTATCGTTCTTGGGTTGTTTTTGGTTGGACTGGGAATATTGAGCTTTTTTATTGCTCGAGGATTATGGAAAGGAAGACAATGGGCTTTTACTCTTGCAATTCTTTTTGCTGTTCTGGGAATAATTAATGATATTGTGAATTTAATCCTTGGAAAGATAAACTGGCAGTTGATTATTGGACTTGTGTTTAATGTGATTGTATTTTCTTATCTTGCTTTTAACAAGGATGTAAGAAAGGCTTTTCCTAGAAAATGATAAGATGTGATTAAATTTTTGAATAGCATATTCTCCACAACCTCAATCTTTATAAACAAATTTTTTTTCTTTCTAAAGAATAAAGAAAAACATTTATTAAAAAAGAAACGATGTTTTTATAGAAAAAACAAACAAGAGGTTGAAATTATGCTGTTAAATGAGATTGCTCCCAAGCAGGGCAAAATTAATATTGAATTGGAAGTTGTTTCTGTGGAGCCTGCGAAAGAATTCCAGAAGTTTGGCCAAAAAGGGAGAGTTGCTGTTGCAACTGTGAAAGATGATTCTGGAGAGATGAAAATGACTCTTTGGAATGATGAAATTGATTTTGTTAAGCCTGGAATCAAGATTAGAATTACCAATGGGTATTGCAATGAGTTTCAGGGTGAGAAACAATTAACAGCTGGCAGATTTGGAAAGCTGGAAGTTATTTAAAAGTTCTTAAAGTGGATTGCAGTGCCCTTATTTGATTGAGTGAAGATTCTAATCTCTTTTTTTCTTCTCCCAGTTTTGCAACAAACTCATCTAAAAAATTTTGCGGAGTGCCTTCGGCACTTACGACAACTACCCGACCATCGCTGTTGGAATTCTCGAGAACGTTGCTGCTGGAAAACCAGCCCCTGACCCTGTTAAGGCAAGCACGAGCCAGCCCTTCACTTCTTGGACCATAGTCCCATTTAAAGTCAGATAAGTCTCTTATACTTTCTTTTGAAGTATCATCTTTTAATCTAAAACTTAAACCATAAGCAGAATCTTTATCTTCTTCATTTTCCAATATGAAAAATGGCAATAGCTTTCCTGCTTCAAGAGGTATGCTTCTTTTTTTAAATTGCTCTGCTAATTTTCTGGCAAGCAAGTTATTGGGTTTGTAAGAATCTCTTCCCGTTACCAAAGCAAGTCCGCAATCAATATAATTTCCTTTGCCAAAAGAAGGCTCGTAACTTATTGCTGTTTCTAAATCAGGTCTTTCTGCTAATCTTTCTCCTGATGGAAGCAAACCTGAATTTGCTAGATGAACTAACCTAAAAGGATTTGAGCCTGCTAAATCTCCATCTTGACTCCCGAATTTTCCAAGAGTTTCTCTTGCGGTTGGATTGTAATGCTGGATAGAATCCAGATAAGCTGGTAAAGAAGAATGGTTTAGAATTGCGACTCTTTGAATTTCTTTTGGTGGTTCTTGCAATTCTGGCAACTGAGGCAATTCTGGCATCCTATATAAAAAAACTTGTTTTGTCATGATGTTGGAATGGGTATTCCTTTTATAAACATTTCGTTTTGTTACTACTTATAAATGGATTTTAGAAGAAAGGATTATTCTGCTGATAACTCTTCAATCTCTCTTATCTTTTTTGGATTTAAACTTACTTCTAATCCGTAATGTGTTGGCTTGGATAAAAGAATCTGCTCCTTGAGCAATTCTTCAATGGCTTTTCTTACCTCTTTTGAAACCCTTAATTCATTTGATAATCCCTTCGGAAGATTATTGATGCTGGTGTGCTTATGAAGCCACATCCTTTTTCTATACAGTTTCCTTACTATGAATTTTTTTATTATTAATTTCTCTTCCATGACAACTGCTGAAAAGGAGTTCTTATATTTATAGTTTTCTTTTTGTGAACCATGGCTTTTAAAATAGAAATATTTAAATAAGGGGGTATGATGTTTATTTCTATGGATGAAAAAAGTGTGTTCGTGGAATACTTTGGAGATTACCCTTTAGTTAGAGTGCTGGACTTTTTAATAGAGAGCAGAGAGATGGATTACAGTATGACTGAAATTGCCAAAAACTCTGGAGTGGGATGGACTTCTTTTTCTGAGATATGGCCCCGATTAATCCAGAGAGAGATTGTTGTGCTTACAAGGAAGATAGGGAATGCTAAGCTGTTTAAACTTAATATTAAAAATATCTGGGTAAAAGAGCTGATACGCATGGACAATGTGATTACGAAACTGGAAACTGAAAAATTTCTTGCTCAAGAAGTTAAGATTACGCATCATACCAGAAACAGTTAACAGCGGGAAGATTTGGAAAGCTGGAAGTTGTTTAGAATTTTAAAATAATAAATGAAATAAATCTTATTTTTCGGCGCGCGCCTGCGGCGCAACTTGTACCCCGAAAGCATCCCCGCCCCTGCTGCCGCCGCGATAGCCGTCGACATAAAGCCTGTCGTCCAAGCCCCTGTTGGAATCCAGAGCGGAAACTCTCAAAACAGGCTCGATAGATGCATCAAATTCAGAAACTCTTACACCACCTGGGTAATTTTCTTTAGAGGATATTTTTTTAAGATTCAATGCAATTTTTCTATCGGTATACTCGAGCAGTCTTGCTAATCCCGACTCTGCAAATTCTC
Organism: Candidatus Nanoarchaeia archaeon; assembly: GCA_035288805.1. GTDB lineage: Archaea > Nanobdellota > Nanobdellia > SCGC-AAA011-G17 > GW2011-AR20 > DATDYH01. The sequence continues at coordinate 12,403 of DATDZG010000012.1, read as the reverse complement.
CGCTTTCTTGAACCCCTCTCTTAAATGAATCATAAGGTGCAAAACCAAAATCGTTATTTCCTAAGTAAATCCCATGAGATTTTTTGCATTCATTCAGATGATTTTTTAATACCCTTTCATCAATTATAGGCTTTCCTTGCGCATCTTTTGGGGGATTAACAAAAACACCTTCTGAGGTTAATACATGATATCCAAGCTGAAGCCATCTTTTGTCAAGAATCTTTTTTTTGACATAAGTTAAATGTTCATGAGTTATAGAAATTGATTCCGAGGTTGTTGCTGGTCTGAATGAGATTTGTGGAAGGGCTGGGGAATGATAAAATGATTGCTGCATTGCTCCAATATTATCAATATAAGAGCCTGGACCAAATGCTGGGCATCTTGCCATTAAGGTCTTCCCTTTATGATTAAAATGCAATATACCTGTTTCTGGCAAAACCTTTGGTCTTGGATGTGCTTTGATTATTCCGTATTTGTTTTCCATTTTTGAAAATACTTCGCAATTGCTATTAAATTGAAAATTTTTTGGTTTATAAACATTTCGTTTTGTTACTACTTATAAATGGATTTTAGAAGAAAGGATTGTTCAAAAGCTCTTCTTTCACCGAAGTTACGGGACCATGGCCTGGGAATAATAATGTTGACTCTGGCAATGACAATATTTTCTTCTTGATGTTAGCTAAATGTGTTTGATAAGGTACATTGTTTGGGTTTCCTATTGAACCTGCAAAAAGTAAATCTCCAACAAAACAATAATTCTTGTAAAAAAAGCAGTTATGGTTTTCGTGATGGCCCGGGGTTTTTAAGATTTGTATTTCGAATTTGCCTATTGAAACTGTGGAATCTTCTTTTTCTTGATAAATTTTGCATCGGTATCTTGATTGTAGTTTATCCAGACCTTCTACATGGTCTGGATGATTATGAGTAATTAAAACTGCTAGAGGTTTTAATGCTTTTTTCCTTATTTCTGCCATGATAACCTGGGCTCCACCTGAATCTATGATTAAACACTCGTTGTCCTTGGCTAAGAGATAAGAGTTAACCTTGCAGCTTCCAAAATCCTGCTGGATTTTGATGACATCTTTGCATGACTGCTGTTTAGGATGCCATTTTTTGAATGTAAGATTTGAAAGTTTTTCCTGGTCTAGCCTTAAAATGTCTGCTAAGGATTTCAATTGAGATGGTGCGGGCTGTTTGTAAATTTTTAATTGTTCTAACTCTTTTAAGGGAATATTGGTTAATTTTGCTAACTCTTCTGACGATAGCTTTAATCCAAAAGAAGCTTTTTTTATTATATCCTGAAAATTATCTTCTAATATCATTAGAGCCTCATTGATTTTAATCTTCTAATTCGCTCATGAATGTCTGGGTGGGTTGAAAATAAGTTTGCCAAAACTCTTCCAGAACCTCGGAAGGGATTGACAATGAACATGTGGTTTGTTGAATCTGTTCCTAATCTTAATGGTTTTTTCTTTGATTCTGATTCTAATCTTGCCAGTGCGTCTGCCAAAGGCAATGGATTTTTTATTAATCTTGCTGCTGTTTCATCTGCAATGTATTCTCTTGCCCTTGAAATTGCTAATTGAATTAAGGCTGCTGCAATTGGGGCAAGAATCCAGATTAAGATTAAAACGAGAATATTTCCTGAGCCTTGATTGTCATCATCTCCTCCGAAGGCTGCGAATGCTGCCATTGAAGATAAGTAAGAAATCGTTGTTGCGATGGTTGCTGCTATTGTTGAGATTAAGATATCATGATTTTTGATATGGCCTAGTTCATGGGCTAAAACTCCTTTTAACTCTTCTTTTGATAATAAAGATAAGATACCTTGAGTTACTGCTACCACACTCCGGTTATAGGTTGGGCCTGTCGCGAATGCATTAGGGGCATCTGTTGGAATAATGTAAATTTTTGGTTTTGGAATATTGGCTTGCTTTGAGAGTTCTTCAACCATTGAGTGCAAATGAGGGTATTTTGTTTTATCAGCAGGCTTTGCTTTGTAAATCCATAAAACCAGTTTATGAGAGAAGAAAAATGATAATAAGTTGATTACTAGAGCCAGAATAAAAGCGATTGTTAATCCTGATTCCCCCCCTATAAGGAATCCTATTGCCAAGACTAACGATGATAATAACGCAAGAAGTAACGCTGTCTTTAGATGATTAATAAATGCCATTTTGTGTGTGGTTGCCGAGGGTTGATAAGGGGACCGCTGGGCACCCTTATGAACAAGCTTATATATTTAAAAATGTTCTCATTGAGATGTTTGATATTGTTCTTGGAAGGGATGATAGTGAGAAGGAAAGTTTAGGGCAGGAGGGATTGGTTTTTCTTGGCAGGTTGTATGTTAATATGGGCAATACTACGAGTTTAAGCAATAATGTTTACCTTGATGTTGCCAAAAGCCATGTAATTTTAGTGTGCGGCAAACGTGGCAGCGGCAAATCGTACACCTTGTCTGTCATAGCTGAAGAGATAGCTAATTTACCTGCAGAGGTTAAGCAAAATATGGCTGTGGTGATTTTTGATACTATGGGAATATTTTGGAGTATGAAATATCCTAATGAAAGACAGAGAGATTTATTGGCTCGTTGGAAATTAAAACCTTCTGGATTAAATGTTAAGGTGTTTACTCCGATTGGAAAATTTCAGGAATATAAAGATAAAGGAATTGATACTGACTATGGTTTTTCTATTCAACCTAGTGAGTTAAGTGCTGGGGATTGGTGTGGTTTGTTCCAGGTTAAACTTGTTGATGATATTGGGGTATTGATTGAAAGAGTTGTTTCTAATCTTCATGGAAATTATGAGATTGATGATATTTTGAAGATGGTTGAAAAAGATAAGAAATCCGATAGATTAATTAAAGATGCTGTATTTAATCGATTTGATTCTGTTAAGAATTGGGGTTTGTTTTCCAGCGAGGGAAATAAGTTTAGAGATGTTGTGCAGGAAGGAAGGGTAAGCATCTTAGATATCAGCTGTTATACTGAATGGGATGTTAAATGCTTGGTTGTTGGATTGGTTTGCAAGAAATTATTGCAAGAGAGAATGGACTTTAGGAAAAAAGAAGAATTGAAGATGATTGAATCTGGGGTTCATTATTTTAGCGAGGATGAGAAGTCAATGCCTTTGGTTTGGATGATGATTGATGAGGGGCATGAGTTTTTACCAAGGAAAGGAAAAACACTGGCTTCGGATGCTTTGATTCAGATTTTGCGCGAGGGGAGACAGCCCGGAATTTCTTTGATTTTAGCTACGCAGCAGCCTGGAGAAATCCATCAAGATGTGATGACTCAAGCAGATATTGTGATTAGTCATAGGGTTACTGCAAAGCCGGATATAGAAGCTTTGAATGCTATTATGCATACCTATCTTACTTCTGATATTCTTTCTCACTTAAATCAGTTACCTGGTCATAAGGGTTCTGCTATTGTTTTGGATGATAATAGTGAGAGGATTTATTCTTTTAGGACTCGGCCTAAATTAAGCTGGCATTCTGGTGAATCTCCGAGCAGTGTTAAGAAGAAAAAGATTTTTAGTTTGGACTAAGAAAATGCTATTTTAAACAAGGAGTAAGCTGCTAAAGCAGTTGTTCCGTATACTCCGGTTAACCAAGGTTCTTTATCGGCTAATGTGTCTTCTATGTCTCTTGCACCTGAAACTGCTGCATTGAAAAATCCATAGAGAAGTGCGCTTCCACCGAAGATTGCTACTGAATCTGCTGCAAGACTTTCCCACTTGTCTTGAGGCAACCAACCAAAATGTCCTGTATTGTAAAGACCTAACTTAAGTGTTTCCCAAAGTGAGTTAGCTCCTACAACAGCTATTGCTGATGCGCTGTTACTTTTGGCTTCTCCAAGAGTTCTTGGGAATCTCTTTGTTGAGTCAAATGCTGGTTCTATGACAGATTTAGCCAGGTAAGTTCCTGCTCCTAAACCTATGTCTTGAAATATTACATCCGATAATTCTTTAACGTGTTCCATATGATTTTTAACAATTTTGAGGTTTATAAACTTTTCGTTTTGTTACCTCTTTAAAGGGGTTACATTATACGGTTAAGGTTTTAAGCTGATTGAATGATGGATATTATGATGAAAGATAAACTTACACTAAAAGCTAAAAGTGAGGGTTATGAAGCCAGAAGTGTGTATAAGCTGGTTGAGATTAACAGGAAATATAAGCTGATTAGAAGGGAGGATAATGTCCTGGATTTGGGTTGCTGGCCTGGTTCCTGGTTGCAGGCTTGTTTAGAGATTGGTGCTAAACCTCTTGGGATTGATTTAAAGGAAACGAAAATTCTGGGTGCTGAGACTTTTATTGCAAATGCTGAAGATGATAAGATATTTTCTTTGCTTAAAAATAAAAAGTTTGATGTTGTTTTGAGTGATTTGGCTCCTAGGACAACTGGACATGTTGAACAAGACCAGTACAAATCTTATATGTTAAGCTGCAGGGCTTTTGAAATTGCTCGAAAAGTCTTAAAACTGCGAGGAAATTTCCTGGTTAAAATATTTCAAGGCGAGGATAGTGATGAACTGTTAAAAGAATTAAGAAAACATTTTGAGTTTGTTAAAACTGTCAAGCCTGATGCGAGTAAGAAGAGAAGTAAAGAAGTTTATTATCTTGCACTTGGTTACAAAGGCTGAAAATCAATGCAGACTCTGTTTGTAAATGGGGAGTAATGCCCGCATTTTACTGAATTTAATACTTTGAAATTTTTGCAATGCTTTTTTATTTTGTCTATTGATGATTTTGGAAAATCTTTTTCTTGTGAGAAATCATAGAAATGAATGGTTCCTTGTTTGTTAAGATGCTGTAATGCTAGGTCTAAGTATTTGTCTGCATCTTTGGGTAAGGGCATAATAATTCTGTCAAACTTTTTCTCATAATTTTTAAGTTTGTTAAAGCTGTCTACTGCTTCTTTTGGGTTGTCTTCATTCTTATTGCGGATTTCCAAGATTCCTTTTGTTACTAACGGAAGAACCGTTTCCATATTTATTCTTCCTTTGTTTAATTGCTCTCCTTCTGATTCTCCGTCTGAATTGCAGATGTGGAAGTATGTATTATAATCTTTTTGGATTGCTTGAATCATTTCAATTACTTTTGATTGAGATTTATAGAGCTTGTAGATATGAGAAACATCTATTGCCAGGTTTTTCATTCCTAAAATTTTTGCTGTTTCCAGTACATCTTCCTGCTTTGCGAAAAGACTTTTTGTTGATGAATTTTCAAAGTATATCCAGGAAAAGTAAGGTTTGAGATAAGAAAGATTCTTCATCATTGCTTCTTTTGAATTATTTCCATCAAATGACGGATGGATGATTGCGAAGCAATTGTTTTCCTTGCAGAGTTTTGCAAGCTCAAGGATAATTGATAACCCCTGTGAATTTTCCTCACTCAGATTTATTTGTTTATCTTTGTAAAGAAAAGGCATGTGAATAAATGGTGTTATTTGTTTTGATTTTAATTTCTTAATTGAGGATATTAATGATTTTTTGTTTTTGATTAAGTCTTCTGGAAACAGATGGAATTCAAAGAGGTTTGGATTGAGTTTTAGTCTTGACGGTATTTGATTAATGCTGCCTTTCAATCCCAGAATGTGTTGGTAGAAATTTTTTAAAACCTTATTAACGTCGCCTTTGATTAAGGTTATATTTCTGGATTTGTTTATTGATATGTTTTCTATGGCGTATTTATGCGCTTCTGGATTAATTTCTACTGCGTAAATTTCTTTGGCATTTGAATGTTTGCTTATAGTTAATGGGAAGGCTGCGATTCCTGAGAACATGACTAAGACTGATTCTCCCGGATTAATCTGGGAGGCTATTCTCAATCTTTCTGAAGCTGTTCTTGGTGAAAAATAGCATTTTTCTATATCGAGTTTAAGTGTTATATTATTTTCATTATGTGATGTTTCTTTTGTTTTTTTTCCGAGAATTATTTTTATTTTTTGCAATCTGTATTTTCCTGAGAAATTTTTCGATTTCTTTGCTACTGTTTTTATGTTTTTATGTAATTTTAGAAGAGTTTCTGCTATTATTTTTTCTTTTTTGATTAACTTTTTTGGAAAATTTGTAAAGACTGCTATTTCTCCGATAGTATCGAAAGAGTTTGGCAATAACTCCAGCTCTTCTTTAGAGAGCTTATTTTTTAGCGATTCTTTTAGTGCAGGCATTTTCTTTTTTAGTGAAGGTTTTCTTTTTGTAAATCCCTTTCTTTTTCCCAAGGGTTTTTCTTTCGGGAAAGAAAAAGGCTTTTAGAAACATTTAAATCTTTGTATTAAATTAAAGCATTATGAAGATTTTTAATAAATTACTTTCCTGGCTGGTTTTAGCCCTGGCTTTTATCCCTGCTGTTAAGGCTGACTGGTATGAGGTTCAGGATGTATTGTATAACCTTTTTGGATGGGGGTATTATAATGATTCTGGTTTTGTACTTCTTAAATTGGGAATTTTTGTGGTTCTTTTTTCCCTGCTGCAGATGGCGACGAAGAAGATTTTTAAAGAGAATTCAGGGGCTGCTAATGTTGTTGCAATAGTGATATCTTTTATGTCTGTTTTGTTTATCCCTCCTGAATTTATCGTCAATATTGGCTCTATATCGGGGGTTATTGGGGTGTTGATTGTTGTCGGAGCTCTTCTTTTTTTACCCCATATTCTTTTAGATATTGCTGGGTTTAAGAGCAAGTGGGTCTATGCAATCATCCTTATTGTTGAACTTTTTGCTCTTCAGGCTCTTGCCCAGAATGTTTATTACAATAACCCAATTCTTGATTACATTCTATCTGGAATTGGTTCAATTAGCTTTTGGGAAACTGTTGGTATTGCGGTTCTCATCATCTTAGCTGTTTTTGGGTTTAGCCACTTTAGGCACGGTGGTGGAGGTGGAAATCCTGTAGCAAGCCCTTAAAACCAGGTATCTAGATTAGACTGAGATTTCTTTTTTGTTTCCTTCTCTAAAGATTCTAACAACTTTTCAACTCTTGCTTCGTTGAAATCATGGTCCAGAAGTATTTTTCTTATTTTATCCTGGTTCGGATGCTTCCAAACCAGACTAACTTTTTTCTCTATGGGCATTTTTTTGAAAACATTATAAACCTGCTTCCAGTCAAAGTCTGTTTCGTATTTTGAGAATATGTCCTCTGGTTTTTTGTTTTCTTTTACTAATTTTAATGCTGTTTTTGGACCTATTCCTTTTATTCCTGATGGGTTGAAATCTGTGCCAACCAAGATTGCTAAATAGATTAATTGTTCTTTCGTGATCCCTAAACTGTTTAATGTTTCGGATAATGAGATTAATTCTGGTGTAATAGAAACGTATTGGCCTGATGGCAATTTTCTTCGGGATGCTAAAGTTAAATTCCTAATCATGCCTGGGCAGCCATAAAGTAAAGAGTCATAATCTGATGATGCTACATAATCAACTATTTTTTTCTCTGCCAGATAAGATGCCTGGGCTTCTGCTTCTGAGGGAGATTGGATTACCGGCAGCCCTAATGCTGAGATGAATTCTTTTGACTCTTCAATAAGTTCTTTGTAAACTGAGATTGACTGCTTTGAATATCTGCTTATTGCTTCTTCATCATCTTCTTCCCGAGCAATTGCTAACTTATCTCTTGATATTTGCTTTCTTTCCTGCCTGTTTGCTATTTCCTGCTGTTTCAATTTTGGAGGAGTTCCGTCGAAAACAAAACATAGTTTTAATTCTTTAGCCATAAGATTTGGAATTCTTGTTGACAATCCCAGAAGATGTGAGGTTGTCCTGCCTTGATTATCGCATAATGGTGAGCCGTCTGGCTGTCTTATTGAAGATAAGAATTGATAGAGCATTTGAGATGCATCTACAGCTATTTTTTTGTTTTTTAATTCTTCAAATGTTATTTCATGCTTTGGAACTAAATCTGTAAGTTGAACTCCCATAAACTGTATAAATAAATAAGATATAAAAGGTTAATGCTGTTGAAATTGCTCTCTTTGAATAAACTCTAATCCGGTTATTTTTCCGTATATGTAGAGTGGCAGGCATATTCTTTCTATTCCTGACTTTGGATCCTCATCTAATCTGAAGTAATGGACATCTATCTCTAATCCTTTAAGTGCTGAGTGTACTTCTCCTAAAAATCCTGGTTCATTTTTCATCTCCCTGATATTAACTCTGAGAGGATTATTAAAACCTCCGTCCATGTGCATGTATCCTCGGCTATAACTCCCTCTTTCTAGACTCAATGATAAATTTGCTTCAAAAGATTCTGGCTCGAGTGCTGACAACGTTACAATAGAAATAAGTGCTGGAAAAGATATAACTGCCCCTGATTTAAAAGGAAGCTCTAAGCTTACTATGCCTTGAATGTCTCCTTTATGGATTTGTATAAATTTTTTATTTGATTGTTGAGTGTGCATATTTGGTGGGGAATTTCCTCTTTTATAAACTTTTCTGTTTGATATTACTGTTAAGTGGTCATAAGCCAACGTTTATATTTGTCTTTGCAGTTGCAATTCTGAAAAGAGATGATACTATGATAAGAAATCTTGCATTGCCTCATACAGGGGGATATTACAATTATAGAGTTCATATTCCTAAGACTGAAAAATTGTGCAATGGATATTCTGGATTAAAAGAACATCTTAATGAAATGTTTGCTAAATGTCCTGATGATTATTTTAATGTTGGACCGAGAAGTTCTAAGTTGAAGTTTAATCTGCCATTGGATGTTAAGAGGGTTTCTGGGCATGAAATTTGCGGGCTGGCTGGGAATGGGTTAAAGGAAAATAAAGAAAGATACAAAGGGAATCATTCAAGAGTTCAGGTTTATCTTCTTGAGAGAGATAATAAAACTATTGCTGTTGAGGTTCCTGTCTGGATGGGCAAGGAAGAGATTGATGATTATAAAGAGATTTTTCAGAGTGATTTTCCTCTTACAGGGCATGTTGATATTGTAAGAGTTGAAGATGGGAAAATTTGGATATGGGATTACAAACCCAATGCTTTTGAGGAAAGATTTGCCTCTACTCAGGTTTATTTTTATGCTTTGATGATGAGCAAGAGATGCAAGATTCCGTTAAATGATTTTAGATGCGGGTATTTTGACCAGGAATATGCATTTATCTTTAATCCTGGATATAAGCTTAATGCCCTGGATGTTAAACTTGCTGAGATTTAATAACCCTTAAATAACTTGTTCTCTTAATATCAATATGGCTGAAGAAAAGGTAAAAATTGAATTTTATCCTCTGGACATTGATTACGATAGCAAGGGGGTTATTAGTTTATTTGGCAAAAGAGTTAATGGGAGGAAGATAATTGTAAGGGATAATGGATTTAAATTTCACTTTTATATCCTTGGGGAGAATCTTGATGATATAAGGAAAAGACTTGAGTTCATTGAACTGCCTAATGTTAACTACCAGGTTTTGAGAACTGAAATGTGCAAGATGAATTTCTTTGACAAACCTGTTGATGCCCTGAAGGTTTATGTTAATCATCCTGCTGCTGCAAGATATATCCAGCAGGAGTTTGATGGAATCCAGATAAAAGAGGCTGATATTAATCTTGGGAAGAAATATCTTATTGAAAAGAACATTACCCCTTTATTTCTCTGTGCTGCTGAAGGGTATTTGACCAGAATTAAAAATGTTGAAGTTCTTGAAAATGCCAAGGTTAATGCTGTTGAAGACAAGATTGTTGAAAACCTGAAGATTTTTGCTGTTGATATTGAAGTTTATGGATTTACAGGGAGCTTTGAAAATGTTAAAGAACCGATTATCTCGATTGCAATTAAAGGGGATGGTTTTGATAAGGTTTTAACGTGGAGAGAGTTTTCTGGCAAGCCGGATTATGCTGAGATTCTTGAGAATGAATCTGAGATGCTTAAGAGATTTGTTGAGATTATTAAAGAAGATATGCCTGATTATATTGTTGGATATTATTCTGATGGATTTGATTTTCCTTATCTTAAAGCAAGAGCTGACAAACTCAATGTTAGATTAAACCTTGGGCTGGATAACAGTGAGTTGAAGGTTCGCTATGGTATTGGAAATAAAGCGAGGATAATAGGGATACCTCATATTGATGTCTGCAAGTTTGTTAAAACTACAATGGATGAGAGTTTGAAGCTTGATGCCTATGACCTAAATTCTGTTTCAAAGGAGCTGTTAAAAGAGAGTAAGCATGAAATGACTCTTGAGGAGATAAATAATGCGTGGGATAATCATGATTTGGAAAAACTTTGCAAATACAATCTGCAGGATGCTTATCTATGCCTGGAGATTTTTAAGAAGATAAAAGAGAATCTTCATGAACTTGTCAGACTGATTGGAATATCTCCGTTTGAACTTGCCAGGCTTAGTTATGGACAGCTTGTTGAAAACTATCTGATTAAAAGAGCTTCTGAGTTTAATGAGATTATTGAAAATAAACCTCCAAATCATGAGATTGCTGAAAGAAGATTAGATACTTATCAAGGGGCTTTTGTGATGGAGCCAAAACCAGGACTGTATGATGATGTTGTTATGCTTGATTATAGAAGTCTGTACCCAAGCATTATTGTTTCTAAAAATATTTCTCCCAGTACATTGAATAAAAACAAAGGCAATAAAACCCCTGCAATATTAATCGGAAACAAAGAGAATGTTTATTATTTTGATGACAACAGGAAAGCGTTTATCCCGAGCATTATCCGGGAGATTATTACCAGAAGGCAGAGGATCAAGGAGATTTTAAGAAATGACCCTGATGACCCGATACTAAAAGCCAGGTCATATGCATTAAAAACCCTGGCAAATTCTGCTTATGGGATGTTTGGATTTTTTGGGGCCAGATACTACAGCAGAGAATGTGCAGAGAGTATTACTGCATTCGGAAGAGATTGCATACAAAAAACAATTGAGAGAGCCAGGGAAGATGGGTTTAATGTTGTATATTCCGATACTGACTCAATTGCATTGGTTCTTGGTGATAAACATCTTAAAGATGCGGAGGGCTTTCTTGCAAGAGTTAACAAAGAATTGCCTGAGTTCATGGAGCTTGAGTTTGAAAGATACTATTCCAGGGGAATTTTTGTTGGAAAGAAAGGAAATACAAGAGGGGCTAAGAAAAAATATGCTTTGATAGATGGTAAAGGGAATTTTAAAATAGTTGGATTTGAAACTGTGAGAAAAGACTGGAGTTTGATTGCGAGAGAGGTGCAGAAAAGAGTTTTAGAAACCATTTTAAGAGAAGGCAGGCATGAAAATGCTTTAGTGTATGTAAAGGAGATGATTGCAAAAATAAACAACAAGGAGATTGAAAATAAAAAAATGGTTATATTGACACAGTTGAAAATGGATATTGATGAATACAGGCAGATAGGACCTCACGTTGCTGTTGCCAAGAAATTGAGAGAGCAGGGATTTGAAGTTAGGTCTGGAAGCCTGATTAGGTTCATTATCCAGGATGGAAAAGGGATGATTAGAGATAAGGCTGTTATTCCTGAGATGTGCAAGAAAGGATGCTACGATTCTGAATATTATGTGAATAACCAGGTTATTCCAAGTGTGCAAAAGATTTTTGAAATCTTCGATGTCAACCTTGAAGATAGTGAGAATGAACAAAAAAGCCTGGGGGAGTTTTAATGGAAGAGATTAAAAAAGCAGGAAAGATAGCTGCTGAATGTCTGGAATATGGCTCTGGATTAATAAAACCTGGAAGGAATACTTTGGAGATATTGGATAAGATTGAGGAAGAGATTTACAAGAAAAATGGAAAACCAGCTTTTCCAGCGCAGATTTCTATAAACAATGTTGCTGCTCACTGTATTCCTGATTGCATAATAAAAAAAGAGGATGTTGTTAAACTTGATGTCGGTGTGCATTACAATGGAATGATTGGTGATAATGCCAGAACAATTGTTTTTATTGACGAGCATAGAAAATTGGTTGAGGCTGCTGAAAAAGCCCTTGATGAAGCTTTGAAGAGCGTTAAGCCAGGGGTTAAAGTTTGTCAGATTGGGCGAGTTATTGATGAAACAATCTCTGGATATGGATATAAGAGTGTGAGAAATCTTTCAGGGCATTTGCTTGAAAAATATGAACAGCATGCTGGACTTACTATTCCTAACTATGATAATAAAGACAATTCTAAGCTTGAACCTGGAATGCTTATTGCTATTGAGCCATTTGCAACAAATGGTGCTGGATTGATTGAAGATAGAAAGGATTCTGGAATTTACAAAGTTATGAATGTGAGGAATGTGAGAGAGAATTCTGCAAGAGAGGTTCTTAAGTATATTATTAAAGAATATCAAACATTGCCTTTTGCCAAGAGATGGCTGGTTAAAAAATTTCCTGAATTTAAAGTGAATCTTGCCTTAAGACTGCTTAAGAAAGATAATGTGCTGCACGAATATTCTCAATTATGGGAAAAG
>DATDZG010000011.1:0-4922 GCA_035288805.1 Candidatus Nanoarchaeia archaeon | reverse complement strand
TGATGTTAAAAAATCCACTTGCCATGTTCTCTTTCCTCTACAATAGCAACAGATATATAAATATTTCTATACTCGGATTTCTATACTTGGCTACCTAATGTGCCTATTATGTTGAGCACTTCCAGCCTGGTATACGTCGGAGTATTCGGGTCTTCCGGGATGCTATCGAGATTTTCCAATGCTTTACTTATCTTGATTGAGGTTTCTGAATCCCCTTTTGATAATGTTGAGATTGCTTGACCTATTTTTTCCTTAATATTTTTAGGTATTGTTGAATCCTCTTTTATTTGCTTAAGAAAGAGAATAATCTCTTCTAACTCTTTTTCACTCACTTTTCACCTCTCTTTTAGATTGTGCATTAATTCTTCCTGGAGTTTATCAGCTTTTTGCTTTATACTTTGTTCCTGCTTTTCGATTGATTTGACTCTTAGTTCAAGAACATTCTTTCTTTCTTCCAATTCTTTTTGAGTTTCGTTATGGTCTGCTGAAACCATTATTGTTCCAATTATCTTGTAAATTGGCTTTTTTGTTTTTTTTATTTCTTCCAAAGCATTATCAACTTCTAATAATTGTGACTGAAATGTTTGTTTTTGATTGAGAAGAATCTGCAGATTTTGCTCTATCTGCTGTAATTGCGCTACTTTTTCTTGGTTTTGCATTTTAATCTGTTTTTACTTTTGTGCTTACTACTCTTGGTTTGTATAAAATTTTAGAACCACAATACGGGCAGCGGATTTTTTTCTTTGTGTAGTCCTGTTTGACTACTTTTTCACATTGAAAACATTTGTGTGTTGCCATTTTAAAGTGTGTAAGCTTTTCCTGTTAGTTTTGATTTACAGTTTCTGCATTCCCAAATTCCTATTGAGACTCTTTTTACTCTCTGTTTATTGCAGTATGGACATTTGTGCCATTTTCTTAGTTTTTTTTCTACATCAGCCACTCTTTGCCTGTTCTTTCTTCCGTAGCGTGCGCCGAATCTGCCTGATGTTCCGACTTTCTTTGTTCTTGCCATTTTTTAAGAATGCTCTCTTGATATCCCGTATGATTGGTTTTTAAATCTTTCTTTTGGGTGTTTTCTTTCGCAAACGTTTTTTTAATGTATAACCCATTATTTCTTTTTTGAATACAAAATTTTTTCTTTTTTAAAGAAAAAAGATTGTGGGGCTACCAGGATTTGAACCTGGGTCAGCTGGTCCCAAACCAGCGAGCCTAACCAGACTAGCAGATAGCCCCTTATTGATTATTCTTGTGGGGGGTTTTATAAAATTATCTTTTAGCTGTTTTCCAGAGAAGATTGAAACGCTAAAATTCCACCTTTCTTTGAATTGTGGTTTACCTCGTAAACCACAACCAATAAGAGTGGAACACTAAAATCCGTGGATCACTAAAATCCTTCGGGATTTTGGTGTACCCAAGAACATGGTTCTTGGTATATTTCCTGAATGAATTTGAAATCTCTTTGTTTAAAACTATTTCTTGCCTTTTGCAGCTGGCTTTGCTTCTGCCTTTGCTGCTGCAGGAGCTTTTGCTCCTGGTGCTGTTACAGGTGTTTTTCCTGCTGCTCCTGGTTTTGCCCCTGCTGCTGGCGTTGCTGCTGCAGCTGCTGGCGTTGCTGCGGCTGCTACAGGTGCTGCTGCAGCTGCTATTGCTTGAGCTGCTGCGATCTTTTCTAATTCTTTCTTTATTTTCTCGTTATAAGAATCTAATTGTGATTTTAATTGTGTTTTTTTGTCTTGTGAAAACTCTGTTGACTCCTCCTGGATTTCTTTGTCGTATTTTCCTTGGTTAACTTCTTTTGTAAACTCTTTTGATTGCTTTCCTTCTATTAAGATTCCTGCTGAGTTGCAGGAACCTGCTACTGATTTGACTGCTGATTTTAATGTTTTTACAAGCATTGAATCTTGTTTCATCTTAGCTATTTTAATTACTTGCTCTACTGAAAGATTGGCAAGCTTTTGTTTATCAGGAGTTCCGGAGCCTTTTTGGATTGCTGCTTCGTTTTTTATTAATTCGTGAACTGGAGGGGAGCCTATTTCAATCTCGAATGTTTTTGATTTTAAATCTGCAATAATTTTTACGGGAATTTTCATTCCTTTGAATGCAGAAGTTTTATCGTTTACTTGCTGCAATACTTGGCTTAGGTTTATTCCTGCTGGGCCTAGTTTTTGAGCTAAGTTCTGATTTGGTGCTGCTTTCCCGCCTTCTATAAGCATTTCGAATTTTTCTTTGCTCATTTTTCTTCTTCCTGTTTTTCTTCTTCTCTTCTTATAACTTTTACTGAATCTAATTTTACAGTTATAGGAATTGGAACTGCTGATTCTAACAATTCTACTACGACTTCTTCCTTTTGCGTGTCGATTCTGGTTACTTTTGCTTTTTCTCTTTTGAAAGGTCCTGAAATGATTTCTACAATATCGTTCTTTTGAATATTTACCTGGATTTTAGCTTGTTCCAGCATATGTTCTATTTCTTTGTAGTCAATTGGCGAGGGTAGAACTCCGCGAGCGTAAGGAACCCCGGTGCAGGCTTCTTCTGCGTCAGCTTTTGATTCTGCTTCTAAGAAAACATATCCTCGCATATCATGAGGATGGATTGCTGCGTAAACAGCTATGTTTTTCTTTTTAGCATTTGAACTTACAAAGTCCAGAACTTGCTCTTCCCTGTTTGCTGTTGTTCTGATTGCGAATATTTGTGTCATTTTATTATAAATTGTATTTTACCTTAATAATAAGTACATTACATGAATTATAAATCCTATTGCCCCTATGATTAATGTTCCTACCCCTGTTACTTTGACTACTGCTTTAAATTCCTCATTGCTTGGCTTTTTTGTTACCAAGAGAACGCGTTTGCATTCTATTATGAAGGTTTTGAACTTATCTGCTAGAGACATGAAAATGCAGAGAAAAGTGGGTTTATAAATGTTGTTGTGTGGATTCTGTTTTTTTTGTCATGTTGTTCTCCTAATTTACAAATTCAATACCCAATTCAGACTCCATTTCTTTTTTGTTTCTTTGGACTGTGGCCTTTTTTGAGCCAAAAATTTGCGGGGAGTGGACACCTGTGATAATTAGTAATGTTTTGATTGTTTTTTCTAAGTCATCTGAGATTTGAGCTCCCCAGATGATTTTTGCATCTTCGTCTAATTTTTGAGAGATTGTTTCTACCACTCTTCGAGCTTCTTCTAGAGTCATGTCTGGGCCTCCTGAAACATTGATTAATGCTCCTGATGCTCCTGAAATATCAACGTCTAATAAAGGATTGGAAATAGCTTTTTCAACAGCTTCTATTGCTCTGTTTTCTGTGTCTGATTCTCCTACTCCTATCATAGAAACCCCTCCTTTTCCCATTACAGCTTTAATATCTGCAAAGTCCAGGTTAACCAAGCCAGTTTTTGTGATTAATTCTGCTATGCCTTTCACTGCGTTTGTTAGGATTTCATCTGCAACTTTGAATGCTGTATGTAAAGGTAAGTCTGGGGCTAGTTCTAATAATTTATCATTAGGAATCACAATTAAAGTGTCTACTGTGTTTTCCATCTTTTCAAGGCCTAGAATTGCATTTTCATACCTTCTTTGACCTTCCATTGAGAAGGGGATTGTGACTACCCCTATTGTTAATGCTCCCATCTTCTTTGCCATGTCAGCTACTACAGGGGCTGCACCTGTTCCTGTTCCTCCGCCTAAACCGCAGGTTACAAAAACCATGTCTGCTCCCTGGATTAATTCTTTGATAGCGTGCTCTGATTCCCGGGCTGCTTCCTCGCCTACTTGGGGCATGCTTCCAGCGCCCATTCCTCTTGTGCGTTCTTTGCCAAGAAGAAGCTTTGCTGTTGCATTTGTGTAAAGAAGATCCTGAGCATCGGTGTTCATGGCTATTGTGTCTGCTCCTACAATACCTATTTCAGACATCCTGCTTATTGTGTTGTTTCCTGCTCCACCCACGCCGACTACTTTGATTTTTGCTGATTGATTTGCAATTAACTGTTCTAGTTCTTCATCAACTGCCGAAGATTTATGTATTTCTCTCTTTATGTATGATTGCGTTCTTTTTGATGCTGCAGATGATGCTGAGCGTATTATTGAATCCATATTTGTCTCTCCTTTACTGGGGAAAGTGAGAGTGTATATAAATATATTTATGCTTTATTTATTATGTTCAGATGATACTTTCTCAGGTAATTTTTCAAAAGAAATAGAGATAATCTCTGGAATTCTTGAAAGAATTTCTTTTTCAAGCTCTTGTTTGATATGGGCTTCTTTGATGTTTGAGCTTATGATCGCTTTTTCGTTTTCTATTGTTACTTCGTATTTTGTGATGACATGGGCTAAAAATCCTTCTAATTTCTCTTTTGGGCTTGTGATTATTCTTAGAATTTTTATTTCGTATAGGATTATTTTGCTTGATAATGGATGGTTGAAATCTACTATTGTTCTTCCACCCGATACTGATTTTATTGTGCCTATGATATTGTCTAAGTTTACTTGTAACCCAGGAACAGGGTTGATTTGTTGTTTATGGAATAAAGATGTTGGAACTAATTTAATCATGTTTGATGTTTTTTTACCAAAGGCTTGTTCTGGCTGCAATGTGATTGTGTATGATTTTCCAGGTTCTTTTCCAGGCAATTCCTCGTCTAGGCCTTTTAGAATATCGTTTTTTCCTACGCAGATGATGATTGGTTGATATGTTCTGGATTTGTCATACAGTCCATGCGTTTTAGCATCTTCTTCATCAGTTAAATCGAATACGAGATTTGTGTCGTGGACCTTTGCTAAATATGAAATTTCTATGAAATCGCCTTTTTTAATTTTGATTTCTTTATCCATAAATTGAAAGCTTGAAAAAGGTTATTTAAGACTTTTCATTCCTTGGTGTAATCACTTGATAATAGAAAAATATATAAATGGACTTTTCTTGTG
>DATDZG010000010.1:0-30506 GCA_035288805.1 Candidatus Nanoarchaeia archaeon | reverse complement strand
TTGGGGAGATTGAGCGTATAGATGTTGGCTGAGTTAAATCCAGAGTGAATGTGAAATTTGCTGTTGCGAATGCTTCATTGTTTGAAGTGTCATTACATAGGACATTCCAGAGATAATTGCGTTCTGTTAATGTTTTGTTTACTGTTATATTGCTTAGGGCATTGCTAATATAATTCGGCAATGATGTGTCTGCTACGAATGTGTTTGAGAAGTTTCCATAGATTGTGCAGGTGTCTGGATTTGGTTCTGTAACGTTGAAGAAGAATGTTATGTTTGATGAATTGGTCCAGCCTGTGTTTGCTGGTCTGAGCAATGTTACTACAGGATTGCTGGCATCTACTGTCAATAGCTTTGTTTGGTTTGCTGTTAATGTATTAAATGTTGAGTTTACTTCTATCGTGTATGAGCCTCCTGCTGAAGGAGAGATGAAAGTTATGTTGTAATCTCCTGTTGCGTTTGTTTCTGTTGCTGTTAACAATATTGAGTTGTTGTAAACGTTAATTGATGAATAACCTGCCATATTTGTGCTGTTGCTGAAATTGATATGGCCATACACCATTACTGCTGTGCTGGATTGAACTGAAGACTGGTTGATTGTTTCTGAGATTGAGATGTTCAATGGCAATAATGTTATTAAAGTGAAGTTTGTTGTGTTGATTGTTACTGAATTTGTGTATGATGTGTTGGTCTTGATTTCCCTTATATGCTGTGAGGTGGCGTTTATTGTTGATGTGAAGTTTGTTGAATAGTTGCCTGAGCCATTTGTGAGAACTGATGCTTTTAAGGTGAGGTTTTCGTAAACAGTGATGTTTAGTCCTGATGCGTATGTTCCATTAGAGTATAATGCGATTCCTGATACGTTAATATTTGAGCCTGCGAATTGGGTTAATGGGGATGGCATGGCTGTTAATGTTAAGTTTAATGGCAGGATTGTTAATGTGTAATTTACTGATGATGTGTCTAATCCGAATGATGTGTTTGCCTTGACTTGCAGGATTTGCTGCTGAGTGTAGATTGAAAGCGAGAAGTTTGTTGTGTAGTTGCCTAGGCTGGTTGTCAAGAATGAATTTTGCATTGTGTCGTTTAGATAAACAGTTACGTTTGCTCCTGAGACTAAGGTTCCATTTGTGTATTGCAATGCGCCTGAAATGTTGATGAAGCTACTTGCGTAAGCTGGAACTGGGGTGATGTTTAATGAGAGATTTAATGTGTTTCCTGTTATGGTTAATAATTGTGTTTGATTTCCTGATAATGTGTTAAAGGTTGTGTTGACTTCTATGGTGTATGAACCTGCTGATGAAGGAGTGGTGAAGTTGAAGTCGTAGTCTCCTGAGGAGTTTGTTGCAATGCCTTGTTGATTGATTGTTATGTTTTGTAAAGCAATGGTTATGTTTGGATTTGGGGCTGATGGGAATTTTTCAGTTATTCTTTCCAAGGTCATTTTATACTGGAAATATCTGTTATTTGGAACTATTGTTGTGTTTAAGGTGTTTAATGTAGCATTTTTGAAGTATGTTGTTGTTGTGTTGTCTGGACCTACAAAGACTTCTCCTGAGCATGATGAATCATCACAACTTCTGACTTGGGCTTTGATTCTCCCTGCGCCCCTGATGTATAGGTTATTAATCTCTGTTGAAGAAAGAGAACGATTCCAGATTGCAAATTCATCCAGGTTTCCAATGAAATTATTATAACTTGCACCATTGAAATATGTTCCAAAGGAGAAATTTCCACCGTAGACTGGATCGGCAGTTTGTGTGCAGGAGTTCCTTGATACACCATTGATATAAACTACTACAGTGCGATACTCATGAGTAACTGCAATATGATACCATGTGTTGTTTCTTAGATTGTAAATATTTGTTGTGTCGCACCATTGTCTATCATTACCCGTTATACCATTTCCTGTTTCTAATACTCCATTAATTGTAGCTATTTGAATAAAGGCATTGGTTGCGTAAACGTTACTAGCTACAACCACATTGGAATTTATTTCATTGAACATTACCCATCCTGCTATTGTTATATTTGTAGTTTGGAAACCAACAGAATTTAATGTTGTGTTGATAAGGTCATCACCATCAAAGTTGAATGAGTTTCCAAACACACTATCTGTGTTGTTTAATTTTGGACAAGATGTTCCTGAGCAGGTGCCGTTGCTTTGATTGCCTGAGAAATCGTAAACTAAGCTTGAGTTTTCTGCATATCTGGAATCGTTATTGAATCTGAGAAGGAGTTTATTGCCGGTCATGTTTGCTCCAAATGGTCTTACAGCTAATTCATCGTATTGGTTTGGAGGGAGCTCTTCTTCATAAGGATAGGTTTCTGACCAGGATATGTTTCTCCAAGTTGCTCCAAAATTGTTTGCGTCAAAGATTCTGGATTCAAATGTTCCAGAAACGTTTGACATGTTTAGTGTTAAGTTTTGTGTTAAATATTGAGTATTATTATGCGTTCCTAGATCGAATGCACCTTTTCCTGAATCTGTGAAATTATAAATGGAACTGTTAAAAGCAATTCCATTTTGGAAAATGTTGAATGACCAATTGATTAAATTTGTTGCGTTGCTGAAGTTGAAATGGCCATAGACATTTATTACTCCTAAACCTGCTACTTGGGTTGAAGGGTTTAAGGTTTCTGAAACTGAAATGTTTAATGGCAATAATGTTATTAAAGTGAAGTTTGTGGTGTTGATGGTTGCTGAATTTGTGTATGATGTGTTAACTTTGATTTGCCTTATATGCTGTGAGGTGGTGTTTATTGTTGATGTGAAGTTTGTTGAATAATTTCCTGAGCCATTTGTGAAGACTGATGCTGTTAATGTAAGATTTTCATAAACTGTAATGTTTAACCCTGATGCATAAGTGCCATTGGAGTATAAT
Organism: Candidatus Nanoarchaeia archaeon; assembly: GCA_035288805.1. GTDB lineage: Archaea > Nanobdellota > Nanobdellia > SCGC-AAA011-G17 > GW2011-AR20 > DATDYH01. Next base: position 27,624 of record DATDZG010000010.1, on the reverse strand, counting down.
GCGATTCCTGATACGTTAATATTTGATCCTGCGAATTGGGTTAATGGTGATGGCATGGCTGTTAATGTTAGGTTTAATGGCAGGATTGTTAAGGTGTAATTTACTGATGCATTGTCTAATCCGAATGAGGTATTGGCTTTTACTTGAAGGATTTGCTGCTGGGTGTAGATTGAAAGCGAGAAGTTTGTTGTGTAGTTTCCTAGACTTGTTGTTAAGAATGAATTCTGCATTGTGTCGTTTAGATAAACAGTTACGTTTGCTCCTGAGACTAAAGTTCCATTTGTGTATTGCAATGAACCTGATAGATTGATGAAGCTACTTGCGTAAGCTGGAACTGGGGTGATGTTTAATGAGAGATTTAATAGATTTCCTGTTATGTCTAATATTTGAGATTGATTTACTGAGACTGTTGCATTATATGTTAGATTGATTTCTATTTTGTATGAACCTTGAGTTGAAGGGGTTGTGAAGTTTACTTCGTAGTCGCCTGTTGAATTTGTTCTTAACTCGCTGAATGCTGTTACATTTTGAATATAAGGAGTATATGTTGTGTTTAAGGTTTCCATTGTTAACTTGTATTGGAAGTATCTGTTTACTGGGGCTATTGTTTGATTGATTGAGGTTAAAGTTGAGTTCGTGAAGTATGTTGATGTTGTGTTTCCTGGGCCTACGTAAACTTCTCCTGAACATGCAGCATCATTACATGACCTGACTTGGGCTTTGATTCTTGCTAGACCTCTTTGATATAGAGCCCAGACCTCTTGAGAGGATAATGAGCGGTTCCAGACTGCTAATTCGTCTATTGTGCCGTTGAATGAAGCATATGTACCTGTTTGTTCCCATGAACCAGCGAGGAAAATATCGAACGTGCCAGAGTCTATCGTTGTTGTGCTTGTTCCAGCTAATTTTCCATCAACATAGAGCTTATGGGAGCTTAGTGATTCTCTTACTCCTACAATATGGTGCCATTTGTTATCATTAACGTAGCCTGAGGCTATGGCCACTGTGCCAATACCATCATTTCCTATGGCAACGAATCTGGCTTGTCCAGCAGTGAATACTTGCAATGCATATCTTGGATTACCATCTCCTGATTTACTTTCTCCGTAAATACTTTTAACCCCTGCAGGAGGAGTCTCATTTACGAGTACCCAGGCACTTACTGCGTTTGCTGTCTTTGATGCTATCCCTGCACTTAATGTTATTCTATCATTTGCTTCATCAAAAGAAAACGCTTTTCCTAGGAGAGAATGTGTTGTGTTAAACTTTGGACATACTGATCCTGAACAGGTTCCGTTGTTTCGCATACCTGAGAAATCGTAGAATAAAGTATCATTTTCTCCATATAGTGAGTCGTTATTGAGATGTAATAACAATACATTTCCAGTCATGTTTACTGAGAAGTTTCCGAAAGGACTATTTATTCTTTCATCTAATTGATTGCTTGGAAGTTCTTGGCCATATGGGTAGGTTGTTGACCAAGATAAATTTATTAAAGCGCTGGTTGCTTTTGTGTCAAAGATTCTTGATTCAAATGTTCCTGAAACGTTGAAATTTATTTTTCCTGTATTGTTCCATAGAGTTAGATTTTGTCCATCGTAGAGTGTTGCATTATATGTGCTTGGTGCTAATGAGTTGTTTGTTAATAAATCTGTGAAATTTTGTGAGGAGTTGATTATTGGGACATTATCTTGTAAGAATAAGAATGGCCAATTTGTCAGATTTGTTGAATTTGTGAAGTTGATATGGCCGAATGCGATAGTTGTTCCTAGAACACCTGCTATAGCTGTTGGTTGAGATAATGTTAAAGTGATGTTTGGTCCTAATTCTGGATGAGCTTCGTTGAAAGCATAAGCTGTCAGGTTTCCGAATGTGAACTCTAAAGTATGTTTGCCTTCTGTTAAAACTTTTGAAGTTTCTGTTGATGATAGCGAGCAATTGTAATCTTGGATGAAGAGATGCTGATTTGTTAATTGCTGAGTTATTATTTGATTGCCACATCTTACTTCTAAGAATTCCAGGTCTTCTTGAGTGAATGGATTGTTATCTTTGAAGGTTGTTCCATTGAATGCTTGGATGGTTAGGTTTGCCTGGCCTGAAGTGTTGAATAGGACTGTCCAGTTTCCTCCCACTACAGGATAGGATTGAACATTGAGGATTGTTATTTCTAATTCATATGTTTGATTGCTTAATGATGGTGTAACCCACTCGATGTAATCAATTAATGAGTTGTTGTTTAGGTCGTAGTTTGCTGTCTGGATTAATTGTTTTGTTCCGTTGACTAACCAATATAATCTGATTGATGATGATTGAGCTTCTGTTGATAAATGAGTGTATGATAAAATATCTTCGTAATGAATATCTGATGAGATTATTATTTGCTTTTTGTAATCGCTTATGTTGTTTTCAATTGATGTTGGGGCTGGTGTTTGGTAAATGATATTAATTTCTGCTGCGTTTTCTATAAGATAGGTTTTGTTTTGGGTTATTTCCTGGATACCATATTGAGATGGTTTCTCTTTGAGTTTTAATTTTTCTTTGAGATTATTTGATTCGTTGATTTTTTCTATTGTGATGTTGGATGCGTAATTTGGCAATTGGATTTCATAATTATTTGAATCTTTCTTGATTGTTTTTACCCATAGAACTGGCTGGTTAATCTTGGCGTAATGTTTTATTGTTTCTGATTCGTTCTTGATTGTTTGCTTGCTGGTTGTTGAGCTTGGGAATGCCAATGATAATGTGTTTTGCAATGTTAAGTTATTTGTTTCCATGTAATATGTCAAGCAGGTTGATGACTGGAAGTCAAACTGATTGCAGACTAAGGTGAAATTGCCAATGGCTGTTGCTGAGGTGTAATTTAAGTTTGTTAAATCAATTGAAGATGCATTGTATGTCAGATTTTCTGAGATAAAAGAGAAATCATTCAGACCTAGAGAAATATTTTGCGAAATCTCTAAGCCTGAAATGACTAACTCTTTCACATTGGAGGCATATGGCACAATTACTACATTGTATGTGCCGGGGGAGAATGAATTTGCTGATTGCAGAGAGAATGTCCTTTGTTTATTTTTATTGTCGATAAGAGAGATGGAGAATGTTTGATTCTCTGTGGTTAAATTTGCTGTTGGGAGAGTTGTTGTTGTGGTTTCATTAATCTGGAGCGTTGTTGAGGTTGTTTCTTCTAATGTTGTTGAGGTTGATGATTCTGGGATTGAGTATTGAGGCTGGGTGGTGGTTGTTTCGTTGACTAAGTTTGCCATTAAGTCAGTTATGATTATTGGCTGGGTTGAGATTGCTAAAACTGTTTCGTTGTTGATTATTGCAGAGGTTAATAGGTATTCTCCTGGAGGCAATAATATATTGAATGATTCTAAGTTGATTGTTAATTCTGTTAGATTAAAATTATTTGTTAGTTCTGTTAGGTTTTTAATATAATCCTGGGAATTAATATTTATTGTTAAATGAGAGGTTGATGGGATTTCTTGATTGATTGTTAATGAGATTGTTTCGTTTAACTTGTATAACCCTGAGTCTTGGTTGTAGATTGCGAATGATACAATATTTTCTGTGTAGTTTGCCAATACAAGCAATGCGAATAGGGCAAGAATTGTTATTACAAGGGTTCTTCTTGAAGATGATTTAACCATGCAGCATCACCTTCTTTTTATATCTGGAATAGACTGTCCAGATTGTTCTGTCGTTTCTGTTGAGCAAGACAGCGATTTGATGCAATGATAGAGAGTAATTTTCTTTTAGGTAAGAAACAATTGATTCTAAGACAGAAATTGAACGGTCTGTCAATTGGCTTAAAGGGATTTTTATTTCAGAGGGTTTTATGAAGAATTTCTGGGGGAGTTTTTTGCTTGAGGATTGGTAGGCTGACCAGATTGTTCTTGAATCTCGGTGCAATAAAGAAGCTATCTGACTGAATTTTAACTGCTGGTTTTCATGGAGGTATTTGGAGATTGTTTCTAGAGAAGATAAAGAAGGGTTGTTGAAGATTGAGATTGGTAAGTCATTATCATCTTCTTTTTTGATTGCATCCAAAATGTCTTCTTTTTTTAAGTCATATTTTTGAACAAGCTCTTTTAGAAGAAGTTTGACTATTTCTTTGCTCGATTGAGGGTTTGAATTAGTCGGGGAGCTAGTTAAACCCCCCGCATCACTCTCTTTTTTCCCTTGTTTCTCTTTCAAGAATCTCTACCTTGCTGATTAATAGGTATATGTAAGTATTTTTATATAAAAACCTTTTGTATTTGTAAGTAAAAATCTGTTCATGTAAGGGTGATATTATCCTTATATGTAAGGTATATCTGACTTATATACTGTTTATGTAGGTGACTAATAAGATTATAACTGTTTATGTAGTTATTTATAGGTGTATGTAGGTAAAAATGTGGTTTTTTTAAGTTTATTCTTTTGTTTAAACCTGCTTTATAGGTATAAACATGTTTATGTAAGTATTAAACACTGGTTAAGTAAGTTATTTAACTCTTCTTATGTAAGTATTCTAATAGACTTTATCGTGATGGTCATAATCTAGAAATAAGATAAAGTTTTTTATACATATTTTAAACGCTAAAATTCCGAGAATTTTGGTGTGCCCAAGAACATCATTTCTTGACAGATTAAAATCGTCGATTAAACTGAAGTTAAATATCTTTACGCTTTGCATAGTCTGTCGAGTTCTTTTATGCTCATTTTTTTCTTTTGATATTTCTTTGTGTGTTTTTCTTCTATTTCAAGAAGCTTTTTAATATATCCAGCATTTAGCATTTTTTACTATTCCATATAGTTGTTCAAGTTTTTTAATGTTTTCTTTTAAGAAGATTGGGATATACCTTTATTATTTTTTGAATCAAAAAACTTATTGAATCTCTTGATATTAATCTTTAACAACGCCATATTCTTTTGGCCTTTCTAATTTTGTGATTCTGATTAATCCTTTTTTTGCCAGATTGCTTAACTGCTTTCCTACTGAGCCTTCTGAGGTTTTTAACATCAATGCCAGCATCTGGGCTGTTTTGTTTGAAGATTCCAGCTGCTGCAGGATTAACTTTTCCATTGGACTTAGTTTTGTTTCTAAAATCGGGAGCTGCTCTTCTGGAAGATAAGCTTCCAGGCTTTGCTCCTGAATATTTGTTTTTTCTTTTAAACAATCTTCAACATCGAATGCGTTTATTATTTCTTTGCCATTCATTTTCATGCAGACAATTTCACAGTTTTCAAGGATTTTTCTTGGGATGTAACTTGAGAATTCCAAGATTGTCTCGATTGAGGACTTGTCAAATGGATTTTTGTTTCCTGTTCTGGATGAGATTAAATCATAACCCTGAGATTTTGTTAGTTTTCCTAAGGTTACAACCCTGCTGCCTATTCTGTGCCTGAAGCTTTCTGAGAATGTGTTTAATTCCGGGCTGATTTGAGTTATTACTATTGATTTGATGTGGTTGTGGTCCCAATGCAATTTTAATGCTTTTAAGAATTCTGGGTTGCAATCCTGGGATTCGTCTACTAAGATTACTGTGTTCTTTGGAAATTGCTTTCCTGTTAACTTGCTGAATATTGGAGTTTGCTTTTTTAGGTAATTTGTTAAGCTGAAACTATCCTGGATTCCTGCAGCGTCGATGTAGATTACTTTGTGCTCTTTTAAATTGTTTGTTAACCATCTTAATAAAGATGTTTTTCCTACTCCTGTCTGGCCGTTTAGGAAACAGACATCTCCTGCATTTACGTAACTAATTAGTTCCTGCTTCTTTTCTTCTACCCCTACCAACGCTGATGGGTTTTTAATTGAAAAAGGATTTTCTTTCCAGCCGTAAGGTTCGTACCACATAACTTAGTCAGTTATGTTGAAATTAATAAAGATTGTTGTGGTTTATTATACGATTGATTTTTAAGGGGGAAAATATTGATTAGAATATGTATCTTATTAAAGAAACCCCTGAGGATTTTATTGTTGAGGAGATTCCTAAACTGGAATTTAATGAAAAAGGGGAATATTGCTATTTTTTGCTTGAGAAGAAAAATAGGAATACTGCTGATGTGATTAGAGAGATAGCTGGAAAACTCAAGTTTAGGGAGAGGAATTTTAATGCTGCTGGGAATAAAGATAAGCTGGCAATAACTAAACAGTATGTTTCTGGATTTAGGGTTAAAAGACAAAGATTGGAAAGTTTGAAAATAGCGAATGTTAAGCTGACTTTTGTTGGTTACGGGGATTCCAGATTGAGACTTGGACAGCTTATTGGAAATAAGTTTATTGTTACTGTGAGAGGTTTAGAGAAAGAGGGCAAGAGGGTTAAGTTTACTGAGAACTATTTTGATGAGCAAAGGTTTTCCGGGAGAAATGCTTTACTTGGAAAGGCATTGGTTAAGAAGGAGTTTAGGAAATTTTGCTTTATGCTTAGATTGAAATGGAAAGAAGGAGATTATGTTAATGCGATTAGGACAATAAGCAAGAAGAGACTGATTTTTTATGTGAATGCTTATCAAAGCTGGCTGTGGAATAGGGCAATTGCTGAGTATTTAACTGGGAAATTGAAACATAGCTGGAGGGTGGATTATTCGATGGGGGAATTTGTTTTTTCTGCTGAGAAACTTGACAACAAGGATGTTCCTATTATTGGGTATAAAGAGATTGAGGGGGAGTTTAAAGAAATTTATGACAGATTATTGGAAGAGGAGAAATTAAAACAAAGTGATTTTTTGATTAAAGAGCTTCCTGAGTTGATTAGTGAGGGGACAACAAGAAAATTATATGCTGATGTTAAGGAGCTTAATGTTTCTTATAAGGATGATGAGAGACATCGTGGAAAGAGGAAAGCTACAGCGTCTTTTATCCTTGGTTCTGGGAGTTATGCAACTATTGTTGTGAAGAAGATGTTTGGTAACAAGTGATACCTGCGTTAGAGGGGATTCTCCCCTTCTATCCCCGAAGTCCGTTTTAGGAACTCCCTTTGTGAACTAACCCTTTTAGCACACAAATCTGTTGCAACAGATTGTGCGCCATCTGTCAAAAACAGATTAGCGAAAGCGTTAACGGAAAAACGTCAACCCTATGCGGCTTATAGATAAGGTTTTAAACTTTTTTATCTTCTGTTTTATTGAGATACCATGAATATACTTTACATCGGTCCTGAGAGAAATAAGGGGATTATAGCAGGGATAGCAAAGAGATTTTATGCAGAAGAAAGAAAAATTAAACACCATGTCGAGGGGCTTTCTGGTCTTGATGGTGTAGATGCCTTAGTTTTGGTTGGAAGACCAGAACCTGTTTTTTCTAACGAGAGGGTTTATCTTAAATTTATGAAGAGAGCTGCAGCTCAAGGAAAGGTTGTAGCAATTGCTTTGGATGAATTAGATTTACCTTATGACAACAAATATATAGGATGGAGAATAAATTTCAATCCTAGACTTTCGAATCCTCTTAGTAATGCTGTGGTTATACCTCTTGAAATTTACTTAAGGCAGATTTGAGGATTACACCTATTTTTAATTAAGCTTTTAAATCTAGTTCTTATAGCAATTTTATGTTTGGATTCCTTAAAGAGAAATTGAAGAAGGCTGCTCAAATCTTCTCTAAGAAAATAGAAGATGAAGGTACTGAATTTAAGCTTGTTGAAGAGATAGAAGAGATCTTTTCTTTAGAAGAGCCTTTTAAAAAAAGCCTCGGGAAAAACGAGAAAACCTCGGAAAAGAAAGAAAAAATTCCTGAAAAGAAACTTAAGAAGGAGAAACCTTCTCAGAAGGGAAAAGCAAAGAAGGAAAAGAAGAGCAAAGACAAGAAAAAAAAACATATTGAAGAGACTGATGAAGAAATTGAGACTTCTGAGCCTGAGATAGAAGAAAGAAAGGATGAAAAAGAAACCTTTGAGGAAGAGATTTTTGAAGAAAAAATTGAAACGGTTCATGAAGAAAAACCTGTAGAAACTAAGGAAGAGAAAAAAGGATGGTTTTCCAGGTTAAGAGAAAAGGTTGTTGAGAAGGTTACAACCAAAAAAATTGATGATGAGCAATTTGAAAATTTCTTTTTTGATTTGGAGATGGCATTACTGGAGAATAATGTTGCTTTTGAGATTATTGAGAAAATTAAAGAGGATTTGAAGAGGGAAATTGTTGAGAAGCCTTTGAAGAAGAATGAGATTGAGAAGGTTATTGAGGAAAGTTTGATGAGCACTATTGAAAGTGTATTAAAAGAAAGTGATTTTGATTTGGTGAAATCTATAAAAGAGAAAACTGAAAAACCTTATGTTATATTATTTTTTGGGGTTAATGGTTCTGGAAAGACAACAACTATTGCGAAAATTGCCAGCTATTTGAAGAAGAATAAACTAAATTGCGTATTGGCTGCAGGAGATACTTTTAGGGCAGCCAGCATTGAACAACTTGAAGAGCATGGTTTAAGACTGGGGGTTAAAGTGGTTAAGCATGATTATAAATCAGACCCTGGGGCTGTTGTTTTTGATGCGATTGCTCATGCAAAAGCAAGAAGGATTGATTGTGTGCTGGTTGATACTGCTGGAAGACAGCATAGCAATGAAGATTTGATGCAAGAGATGAAGAAAATTGCTAAAGTGGCTAAGGCTGATTTGAAATTGTTTGTTGGTGAGGCTGTTACTGGAAATGACTGCATAGAGCAGGTAAGAGAATTTAACAAAGCTGTTGAAATTGATGGGATTATTTTGAGCAAACTGGATATTGATGAGAAGGGAGGGGCTGCTTTAAGTGTTAGCTATGTTTCCGGGAAACCTATTTTATTTGTTGGTACTGGGCAGAAATATGATGATTTGGAGAAGTTTAGCAAGGAAAAGATACTTAAAAACTTAGGGATTTGACTATAGAAAGGTTTTTAATAAGGCTTATATGCTTTAAGAGTGATTAATATTATAAAAAACAATATGGAGGGATGGTTTTTATGGTTAAAGGGCGTTGTATGAGATGTAAGGATCAAGTAGAGATTAAAGATGGCAAAGAAGTTGTCATGAAGAATGGCATGAAAGCTATGAAGGGTTCTTGTCCTAAATGCAGTACAAAAGTATTTAGAATTTTAGGTAAGAAATAATTTCTTACTTTTTTCTTTTATTTTTCTCTTTTCGGCAGATTTATAATCTTTACCTTTTTTAATCTTTTATGAGGACGTTAGAATTAAGAAGAAAATTTCATGTTGGAATTTTAACAGCTCTTATTGGTTTTAGCAACTGCAGTTATAAAAAGATTGATAATTTAGTTTTTACTGGGGATTTGGATGGGAAAAGAGTGGAGGTTAGGTATGTTAATTCTACCTTTCTCTATGAGATTTTAAACTATGTTACTAGAGAAACAAAAATTTCTGTTTTTGGAAAAGATGAATCCTTAGAAAAGGTTTTTTGCGATGCTGGAAGCGGTAAATTGGGGGATGAAAACAGGGATTATGTTGAAGTTCATCTTGGTGAAGGAAAAGTTGTAACTTACAATCCTAGAAGCTATACTAATGAGTCTGGACAGATAGTTAGTTTTAGTGAGGATTCTGATATTGTGAGAGAACTTAAATCTTTGACAGAAAAAAAATTTCAGGAATATGATTTGGTTTATCAGGGTTTGAAAAAGAGAACCCTGGATGAATTATCCAAGAAATTGTAGAGATTTTTAATAAGATTTAAAAAGAGCTTTATTTTGATAAATGTATGGGTTTTTTTGACAGGATATCGAATTCTTGGAATATTTTTAAGATTAGCTTTGATTTCTTAAGAAGAGATAAGAGCTTGATGCTGGTTCCTGTTATAGGGGTATTGACAATTGCTGCAGCTTTAATCTTGTTCTTCTTCTTGGCTGCTCCTCTTCTTCAATCTGGTGGATGGCTTTTGATGATTTTGTTTTTATTGATTATTAATATTATTGCTGTTTTTTTTGCTGCTATACAATCGTGGATGGTTTACGAGGTTGCTGTTGGGAAGGATGCTACTTTGAGTTCTGGAGCTAAAAGGGCTTTTAATAATTTATTTGATATTATTTTGTTTGTGATTGCTTCTCTTGTTGTTGGAAGTGTGTTGAGGGCTGTTAGAGAGAAAGGAGGGGTTTTTGGAGAGATTGCTTCTGGAGCTGCTGGCGTATTTGTTGGGATTGCTCAGAAATTGATTATTCCTGCCATGATTATTGGGGAGAGAAATTTTTGGGATTCTGTTAAATATCTTGGGAAGGCTACCAAGGTGCTGCCTGAAATAGCTGTTTATGAAATCGGAATGGGGCCTTTATTTTTTGCTGCTTTTTTGATTGATATTGCGATTGCTTTTATTGCTTCTTTAATTTTTGGGTTTGTTCCTGCAGTGATTTTGTTTGTTGTGATTCTTGTTTTGATGATATACTTATATAACTTGATTGACCAGATTTATTATACTCTATTGTATCTTACTGTTCTTGAGAAGAAGAAGGTTAAAGGGTTGAAATTAAAATAAAATAGGTTTAAAAATGCTGTTTCTTTGTGAATTTTATGGCATTGGAAGGCTTGGGAAATAGGCTGAAAGATAGTTTGAATAAGATAGCTAAAGCTATGTTTGTTGATGATAAGGCTATTGATGAGCTTGTTAAAGAGATTCAGAGAGCTTTGCTCAATGCTGATGTTAATGTTAAACTGGTTTTTGAATTGACCAAGAGGATTAAGGAAAGGGCAATTGCTGATAAAAGGAAAATTTCTGATGATAGGGCAAGAATTGTCAGTATTGTTTATGAGGAACTCGTTGCTTTATTGGGTGATGAGAAGAATGAGCTTGTAATTGCGAGGAAGAAACCTTTCAAGATAATGTTTGTTGGGGTTTATGGGAATGGCAAGACAACAAGCATTGGGAAAATTGCGCATTATTACCAAAAGAGAGGATTGAGAGTAGCTGCTTTGGGATTGGATGTGCACAGGCCTGCTGCACCTGAGCAGCTTAAACAAGTTTGTGAGGCTATTAATGTCCCTGTTTTCATTGACAAAAATGAGAAGAATGCCCTGAAGATTTACAAGAAATATGAGAAGGAATACGGCAAATATGACTTATTATTGGTTGATACTGCTGGAAGACATGATTTGGATGATGAATTGGTTGAAGAGATTAAAGAGCTTAGTAAAGAAATCCAAGCTGATGAGAAAATCTTGGTTATGAATGCTGATTTAGGGCAAAGTGCTGAAAGGTTAGCCAGGGGATTTCATGATTCCTGCAATGTTACAGGCATCTTGATTAGCAAGATGGATGGAAGTGCTAAAGGTGGGGGAGCTTTAAGTGGAGCTTCGATTTCTGGTGCTAGTGTTTTGTTTATTGGGACTGGAGAAAAAGTTAATGATTTGGAAACGTTTAATCCTAAAGGTTTTGTTTCCCGTTTACTTGGAATGGGGGATTTGGAAGCTTTGCTTGAAAAAGCAAATGAGGTTATTGATGAAGGGAAAGCTGGAGATTTGAGCAAGAGAATTCTTGAGGGAGATTTTACACTTGTAGATTTGTATGAGCAGATGGAGGCTATGAATAAGATGGGGCCTTTATCTAAAGTTATGGAGATGATTCCTGGTTTTGGGCAAATGAAATTGCCTGATGGGATGATGAAGGTTCAGGAAGATAAACTGAAGCGATGGAAAATAGCGATGCAAAGTATGACTAAAACTGAATTGGAGAATCCTGAAACTATTGACAGCAATAGACTGCAAAGAATCAGCAAGGGAAGTCATGTTCCTGCTGGAGAGATTAGAGAGATGATTAAGCAGTATAGACAGAGCAAGAAATTGATTGCGATGATGAAAGATGGTGACCCTGAGAAAATGATGAGGAAGATGCAGGGTAAGTTTAAGATGAGGTAAGATGGATAAAGAAAGTTTGAAATGATTTTAGAAAAGCTTAAAGCTTATTGGGTTTTATAACTTACTATGGGTGAAGTAGCAGGATTTAGAGAGAGATTTCTTAAGATTTACCCTAATTTACCTCTGAAACTGAGAAGTGAGACTATAGTCATAATTGATAAAGAGCCTATAAGCTGGAATGTTGCATATATAGAGGTTTTTAACAATACCCAGAAAAGCATGAAAATCCTTAAAAAGTTAGATGAACTAAAGATAATATGACACAACACTCAACGCCTGAAGATGTGAAACAATTGGTTTTGATTAGAATGGAGACTTTATCTTCTCACAAGAAGATTTCTATAGGCTCTTATGGAGAATTTAGCAAGGAGGAAATTATACAACACATTAAAGATGATGATGAGATTGGGAAAAAAATGATACAGGTTGAAATGGAATTCTTAAGAGCTTTAAAAAAAGGAATAATATGATCCTATATTTAGCGACAAGGCCTGAACATGATGATACGACTTATTATTTATCTCATTGGTGCAAAAAGACTTTCTTAACTGCTGAAAGCCATGGAATTAAAGTTTTTGATTTGCACAGAGAAAAAGCTAATCGAGAAGAGTTTGAAGGAAGAATGAATAAGTTCTCTCCAAATTTTGTTGTTCTTAATGGGCATGGAGATGTTGATAAGGTTGGAGGGCATAAAAATGAGATTTTGGTTAGTTCAGGTGTAAATGAAGATGTACTTAAAGGAAAGATTGTTTATGCTATTTCGTGCAAATCAGCAAATATTCTTGGAAAAACAAGTGTAGAAAAAGGAGCTTTAAATTATACTGGTTATGATGATGATTTTATATTCTTTTATGAACCAAAAAATATGACAAAACCTCTTACTGATGAAACAGCTAAATTATTTTTAGAACATTCTCAGTTGTTTATAGAGTCTTTGCTAAAAGGGAACAGCCTTAAGGCATCAAAAGAGAAAGCTGAGAATAAACTTAGGGAGAATATTAATAAGATTTTAAGTACGGAAAGTTCTGATTCTGAATTGGCTAGATTTTTGGTATGGGATCTTAACCATTTTATATCTCATGGAGATTTAGATACTAGCCTAGGAGTCTAAAATGAAACTGATTAAGCAAGGAGCTGAGGGAATTCTTTATTTGCAAGGTGATAGACTGATTAAAGAAAGAGTCCCTAAAGGGTATAGGATTAAAGAGATTGATGATAAGATTAGAAAGTTAAGGACAAGGGGCGAGGGCAAGTTATTGAAGAGAGTTGAAAATACCCCCAAAGTTTTTCTCGTTGATGAAAATAAATGCAAGATTGAAATGGAGTTTATTGATGGGGAGCTTGTTAAAGAGGTTCTTGATGGATTGGATGTTGAAAAGAGAAAAAAATTATGTTTGAGCATTGGAGAGAATATTGCTAATATGCATGATAAAAATATAATTCATGGTGATTTAACCACAAGTAATATGATTGTTCATGGAAAAATTTATTTTATTGATTTTGGTTTGGGTAATAGCTCTGAAAGGGTTGAGGATAAGGCTGTTGATTTGAAATTATTGAAACAAGCTTTAAATGGGAAGCATTATAAGATTGCTGAAAGGTGCTTTGATGCTGTTTTGGAAGGATATAGAAAATGCAAGGATTATGGAAAGGTTATTAAACAGCTTGAGAAAGTTGAATCTCGAGGGCGTTACAAACAATCCCTTTTAAGAAAAGGTCTTGTATCCCCAAAAATAAAACTGGAGAAAGATGAGTAGTTGGCTTTTGGTTTATCTTTTTTTTGTTGGATTATGCGTTGTTTGGTTTTTAATATTTAGATTTTTTAAGAAAAATGAAAAGGGTTAAATTTAAAACTGCTTTTTATTTCTTAATCTTATAGCCCCGTAGTCTAGCGGTCAAGGATAGTGGCCTTTGGTGAGTCTTTTCTTTTAAGAAAAGAAAACCCTCGGGAAAAGAAAAACGAGGACACTCTAAGAAAGCCATTGACGGAGGTTCAAATCCTCCCGGGGCTACAATCTTTTTTCTTTAGAAAAGAAAAAACTTTGTATACAAAAAAGAAACTTAGAATGACCCTAAGGAAAAAAAGAACAGAATGTGAAAGAAAAGTTGTTTTATACTTTTTTCACAAGATTTATTAATGTAAGATGATTCTCTTTTTTAGAGGTGTATGATATGAAAAAAATAATCTTAATATTTGTTATTCTTGCCGGATTATTTGTTGCTGGATGCTCTCAGGATAAAAATCTGGGTGAAACTCAAAATACTATTGCAATTGCTGTTAATGATGGAAATACTGCTGTGATTAGTGGTTTTGCTTTTAATCCTGGAGAGATTACGATTAAAGCTGGAGATAAGATTACCTGGATTAATAATGATGATGTTAAACACACTGTAACCTCTGACTCTGGGGTGGAGTTAAAATCAGGGCTTTTTGGAAATGGAGAAAAATATGAACATGTTTTTAATGCTGTGGGAGAGTATAGCTATTATTGTGAGCCACACCCTAATATGAAAGGAAAGGTGATTGTTGTTGGGAATTAAATTTAGAGATTATTTTTATACTCTTTTAGCAGCCATAGCAATTATTTCTTTGTTTACTTTGATTGATTATTATGTGCACACTTTGAGCGAGGAGTACAGTGTTCCGGGATATTATTTCAAGAATAAAATGATTTTTGGCACAATCTACTGCTTTATTGGATTGTTGATTTTTAGAAATTGGAAATTAATCTGGAAATCTTTGTTTCTTTCTGGATTTATTAGCGTTGTTTTACAAACAAGGTATTATTTTGAGGGATATCCTAGTGAGTTTGTTCTGGAATTTTTATTGTTTCACTTTTTGATGCTGATTCCAAGCTGCTTGATTGTTTTGTGGATTTATGGCAAATTTTTTAAGAGGAAGAATGTTAAAAACAAGAGGGGAAAAAATGGCAGAAGAAAGAAGAGCCTTTTCTTTTTTGTAAAAAAGAAAACCCTCGGACAAAAGAAAAAACAGGATGTAAAAGGAAAAAATGGCAGAAGAAAGAAGAGATAAAAAACAATTGATAAGAACGATTTATTTGTATGCGTTTTCTTTGCTTGGATTGGTTTTATTGATTATTGGAAGCGTGGGTTTTGTGAATATGGGCTTGAAGGCTTATGTTTTTACAGGGGCTGACCAGCAAAGGTATATTTATGAGCAGCCGATAGCTTATCCTGTTGCAAATCTTGAAAAGGCACAAGATAATAAAGATTTGACTGATGTGGATAGAGAAGATATAAGAAAGATTATTGATGATTATAATTCGCAAAAAGAGAGGAATGCTAAAATAGATGTTGTTGCTTCGCAAAGACAGAGCGATGCAGCCCAGAATTTATCATTGATTATTGTGGGATTGCCTTTGTATATTTATCATTGGAGACTTGTTAAGAGGGAGAAATCTGTTGATAAAAGATAGTTTTATAAACACATATTTTTAGCTTGATAGTATAGGATAGAACGGTTTATACTTGTCTATACCAGAAATTAATTCTTGGTAAGATAATCGCATCCTAACTTTATACTTAAAAAATGGCAAGAATGTAAGCATTTTTTCTTGTAAGAAAAAATCCTTAAGGCAAAAAAGAACATATAAAGGGAAAGAAAACAAGAATCAAAATATGGCAAGAATGTATTCAAGAGCACGAGGAAAGAGCAAGAGCACTAAACCTATTAAGAAGACTAAACAGAGCTGGCTCAGGTATCAGAAAGAAGAGATTGAACAGCTTGTTTTAAAATTAGCAAAATCCGGAAAAACAAGAAGTGAAATAGGCATTATCCTAAGAGACAGTTATGGAATTCCTGATGTGAAGATTCTTCTTGAGAAAAAGATGAATGTTTTCTTAAAAGAGAACAAAGCAAGCAAAGAACTACCTGAAGATTTAATTAACCTGATTAAAAGAGATATTGTTTTGATGAAACATTTAGAGAAGCATAAGGATGACAGGACTGCAGGAAGAGGACGACTGATTACCGAGAGCAAGATTGGAAGACTTGTTAAGTATTACAAATCTAAAAGGGTATTGCCTGAAACGTGGAAATATGACAGAGAGCAGGCACAGCTTTTGGTTAGTTGATGATGATTAATGCAGCTGAGGTGATTTCTGAATTTAAGCAAATAGATAAACCTATCAGAGTGATTGCTGAGGAAAGTGCTGATGGAGTTATTGCAGCGTATATTTTCTGCGAATTTTTGAAGAAGAATGGAAAAAGATTTATTCTGAGTTTTGAAAAGAAAAATATTTCTGAGGTTAAAGAGGATTATGAGCATATTGTTTTGATTTCTTCTTATGAGCCCAGAAATAAAGTGTTTAAACATTTTGGGGTTGATAATGGGGATATTAATGTTAAGTCTTTTGGGATTGACGCTTCCAGTTTGAGCGAGGTTGTTTTTTTCTTTTGCAATGGCAATGTGGATTTTTCTGATTATGGGCATTTGGTTGTCGCTTTAAACCTGGGGAATATTAAAGGCTATTGCGGGAAGATTCTTGAAAATTGTGTTAAGGACAAGAAAATTGTGCTGAAGAGAGGATTAAGATTTTTTAATGATTCTTCAAGAGAAATTGTTCAGGCTGTTAAGCATGGTTATGACCCCTGTCTAAAGAGTGTTTTCGGCGATGAAAATAAAGCAGTTGGGTTTTTGAAGAGAGCAAAGATAAAGGACTTTCAGGATGAAAAAAGAACTATTGCTGAGCTGGATGATAATGAGAGCAAGAGTCTTTTAGCAGAGGTTTTACTTGACATGATTGGGCTTGATGAACATGAGCCTTTTGAAACTCTTTACTTTAAGGATGGACATGATTTGAGAGTCGTTAAAGAGATGATTGGGGTTTGCCTTAAATACCACAAACTGGGAATTGCTTATGGATTTCTCAATGGACACCAAGGTGATGTTAAAATGACAAGGGAGCTTTATGATAATTATTCTTTGGAGATGATCAAGGCTCTTAGAAAAATATTTGAGGCTAAACAGGGTAAAAAGATGGTTATTCATCTAGGAGAGATTAGCGATTTTCTTGCTGAGGATTTGATTTTGTTTGTTAATGAGAGAAAAATTGCGGATAAACCTTTTTTTGTTTTGTATTTTGATATTAATCATGATACTTTTGTTCATGGTTTGATTGGCAAAGAATATTTTGAAGAAATTTTTGAGAAGATAAATGGGTTTGGAAAATTCTCTTTTGAGGATGGAATGATGGCTGGGAAGATTTCAGATGAAGAGGGGTTTATTAAACTATTTCAATGAGGGAATAGAAAGATTTATTAAGCTTAGGTAAGGGGTTTATCTTATGGAATTGTCAAAGAAAGGAAGAAAAAAATGGTATCCTGTTGTGGCTAGTGAGCATTTTAAAAACGTTGTTATCGGCGAGGTTCCTCTGTATTCTCCTGATGTTTTGGCCGGGAGAACTTTGTGGGTTAATCTTGCTCATCTTACTGGTGAATTGAAAGACCACAGCATTAGAATGAGATTTAGAATTAAGAATGTTACAGGCGAGAGAGCTGAAACAGAGCTTATTGGCTATCAATTATTAAGCACTTACATCAAAAGATTGGTAAGACCTGGAAAATCCAGGGTTGATGATTCTTTTATTGTTCATACTCAGGATAAAGTTAAATTACGAGTTAAAATGCTTTATCTGACAAGAAAAAATGTTAAGAAAAGCATTACTCAGGAAGTTATGAAAAAGGGCCAGGAGCAAACTGCAGACTTTTTTGGAAAGCATGTTTATGAAGAGGCTATTAATGAAGTGATTTGGAATAGGTTCCAAAGGAGTTTGAAATCTTTATTGAGCAAAATTTATCCTTTGAGCAGCGTTGATGTTAAAGCTGTTGTGAAGATGAGTTAATTTATTCTTTCCACAGAAGATCATCTTTAAAATGTTCTAAATTGATTCTAAAATTTTTAACGAGGATTTGTTTGTAAATTCTTCCTGCTCTTTTAATTTCGTATTCTCTCTTCATGGCTTGCTCTTTTGTTGGATAGATTTCAAAATAAACTAATTTCATTCCTTTCTTGCTTCGCGTATATTTAGCTCCTTTCTTGAGTTTATGTTTTGCTACTCTTTTGATGAGATTATTTGTGTAGCCCGTATAATAAGTATTATCATCGCATTCAAGAATGTAAACGAAGAAGGATGATTGGCTCTTTTCAGGAATCATTTGTCTTTTATATTTTTAAACGCTAAAATTCCACCATGCTAAAACGCTTAAATTCCTTTCTGGAATTTGGCGTGCTCAAGAACATCTGTTCTTGACAAATGCTATGGCATTTTTGGCACACCGAAAAGCTTTGCTTTCTCAGTGTTCTTTGAATGGTGGTTTACGCAGTAAACCACTTATTAGCAAGTGGAACACTAAAATCCAAGGGATTTTGGATGTACCCAAGAACATGGTTCTTGGTATTTGGCGTGCTCAAGAACAGGTGTTCTTGACAATACTTAAAACTATCTTTACAAGAAATGAACTAGACTTGGTTAAATGAGTCTTGGGATTACCTTTAAAAACGGGTATGCTTTTTCTTTTTTATGCCTCAGTAGCTCAGACTGGTAGAGCAAAGCCTTTTCTTTTTAGAAAAAAGAAAAGCCTTGGGAAATAGAAAAACTAAGGATGAAAATCCTTGGGAAAGAAAACTAAGAATAAAAGCTCAGTTGCCTTGTATGAGCAGGTATTGCAAAGAAAGCAATAGGCCGGGAGTTCAAATCTCTCCTGGGGCTTTTATATTCTTTATATATATTAAAAACACTAAAATTCTATGAACGCTTAAATTCCATTATGGAACACTGAAATCCAAAGGATTTTGGTGTCTCAAAAATATAGTTTACAACATATATTTTTTAAACAATAGACAAGTGACAACCACCCGCACCAGAGTTATAAACTATCATTTGCTGTTTATTTTATGAAAACATTTGATATTAATACTCCTTTATCGACTGAACTTTGCGAGATTGTAGGTCTCTTTATTGGAGATGGATTTACTAATAGATATGGAAGTCATTATTTGATTCAGTTTACTGGTAATGTTCTTGAAGAAGAATATTATACTTTGTTTATTATTCCAAGAATATACTCTTTGTTTGACTTAAAACCTTATGTTAAAAAAGAAAAGGATTGTAATGCTATAAGGATTAATTATAATTCTAAGTGTTTTTTTAAAATGTTTACAGAACGGTTTAAATTTAATGCTGGAAAGAAATCAAAAAGCGTGTTAATTCCGGAAGAAATTTTAGTTGCAAGAAAAGACTTACTATTCGCTACTCTTAGGGGGATTTATGACGCCGAAGGATATGTTTATATGGATACAAGAAAGATGTATAAGAAACCTTATCCTAGAATAGAATTAAGGATGAATAACCCACGAATCATCAAGCAAATACATGATGTTTTGTTAGATCATAGTATAAATGGTTATATGAGAGATGAAATTACTTTGGCAATCCAAGGAAGGAATGATGTTAAAACTTTTGTTGATACTATAGGATTTTTAAATAAAAAACATCTTGTAAGATTAAAGGATGTATTAATCTAAATTTATTTTCTCGACTCTTCTAAAATCTCTTTTATTGATTGTTTTATTTCTTCTTTGCTCCAATTATGATTTAGAAGGATTTCTGTAATTGTTGAGATGCTATGGCCTTTGCTTAGATTGCTTTTAATATAATCTTTCAGAATTGCTGATTTTGTTTCTTGTTTTTCAAATAATCTTGAGAGTCTTGCTTTTTCTTTCTTAAATTCAATAATTAATTTCTTTAATATGATTATTGAGAGCTTTGCCAGAAGATAAATAGTGTAGAACAGCAAGATTATTGCTGCGATTATAGAGGCTATGTAAGCTATTTTTGAACCTTTTTCTATCTTTTCTAATGTCTTCTTTGTTTCCTGGATTATTTGTTTTGTTTTATCAATTATTGAAGGAGACTCTTTTTGAGGCAATGCCAATGTTGTTGAGGTTGTTGTTGATGTTGTGGTTGTTTCTTCTGTGCTTGATGAACTGGATGAACTGCTTGTTACTTCTCCCCCGCTTGAACTTCCTTGCTGTGGCAATAAGGTTATGCATGCTGATGTATTGTAACTTAGGCAATTGCTGCTGCAAGCCAATGCTCCAATAGAATAGCCCTGGCTTAAACATGTTTCTCCGGGCAATGAAGATGAGTCGCATAATTCTCCTAACTCTATGATGTTATTTCCACAAATAGGGATGGTGAATTCTTTTCCTATTGATGTTGAAAATACTGAGTTGTTTGATGAGCTTGAAATTGAGTCTAATGAAACTGCAGCTTTGAACACGCTGTTTGACATGTTGCTTGAAGATGAATCTATTGATGATGATAATGAGTATTGTGTTGAGTTCATTGCTGCGGCGGCTGCTGCGAGTAATACCATTAGGAAAATGAATTGCAGAGTCCTCGCTAATAAGGATTTATTCATCTTCTAACCTCACCTTTATTCTTTTGAACTTGCAGTTCCAATGCTGGAAGAATTCCTGGAATTCTTTGTCTAATTCCAAAGGAACGAGAATGACAGATTTTGCTACTTGTGTGATTTTTGGCTGATTGAGAATGCCTGATTTGCCGTCTCTTCCTTTTAATGCGTAATAGAAACGAATTTTGTCTTTGTATTGCAAATGAGAAATTGAGTAGGAAAAGAGGATTCTTGCATCTCGAGAAATCTCTTTTTTATTATCTTTTATAGGCGTTTTAATGCCTTTTTTCACTTTTTAACCTTCTAAATTAGCTTAAATGTTAAATAATTTAACATATAAAGGAGTATAAAAATGTGATGGGTGGGCATAAAAATTAGAAAGAGGTGCAGTTCATAGCTCCAGAATTTAATATTCCGCAGGTCCAGCGAGTTCCGTCAACACTGAACATGGTAATGTTAGAATGCACTCCTGAACCTATTTGCAGGAGCTTTCCTGATGTTGTGGAGGAAAGATTTAATACTCCATTGATGTCTAATGCTGTTGTTGGGCTTGTGAGATTTATTCCCACTTTGTTTGTTGTTCCGTTTGTTATTGCCACTAATGTTTGAGTGCCTATGGTGAGATTATTTGTTATGGTTACATTTGCTAGACTTGCCTGACCATTGCTTATTAAATCTAATAAAGTTATATTTGTGTTTGAATTTATGTCTGAACCTTGGATTGCTCCATCCACTATTTGGGATGTGTTGATTGAGTTCAATCCAAGCTGGGTGTTGTTTATTGAAAATGATGCTATATGAGAATTGTTTATTGACAATTGGATAATTTGACTTCCGTTGATTGAATTTAATGAGATATGGGTATTGTTAATTGAGAAGATTGCTATTTGCGAGCCGTTAATTGCGTTAAGAGTGATATGTGTGTTGTTGATTTGATATGAGGCTATATCTATTGATTGGATTGAAAGATTCTGGATTTCTGCTGTGCCTACTGCTTCATCTTTAATGTGTGTTGCGTTTATTTCTGCATCTCCTATATCTCCTGATTGAATGGTCTTATTTTGGATGTTGATTGCAGTAATGGTTTCGTCTGCTATTTGAATGCCTGTGATTTTTGTGATAATATTGAGTATGTTAACGTATATTTCTTTGAAGAAGCTTTGACTTGAACCTATTAATAAGGTGTTGTTTGTCATTGCTGTAATATTTGATACCGTTATATTATTTTTGAATAATGCGTATTCGTTTACAGTTAAGTTTCCTACTGTGAGGTTATTTGTTATGTTTATTACACCTTCTCCTGTAATGGTTAACTTTGGAGTTAATTGACCTCCTTTATTCCGTGTTAAAAATTCTATTGAAGAAGTTTCTGTTCCGTTTTGAGCATTGATAAGAACAGCATTAATTTGCGAAATGTTTTCCATTTCTGCAATTGAATCTTTGCCTCTGAACATAATACCTAACCCTGTGCCGTTACTGCCGTTTGTGATTATGTATGCTGGAATATCATTATCTAAGGTGATTATTGCAGTTATTGATGCGTTATTAGTATCGTTTGCTACTATGTGGAGAGTCGCGTTTGGATTTGATGTTCCTATTCCTACTCTTTTATTTAGAGCGTCTAAAATTAATAACCCATTATTCACTGTTAAATTGTTATCTATGGTAAGATTTGCTATTCTTAAATTTGAGTTTTGATTTATGTCATCTTGGTTGATTGTCCCGTCTACTATTTGAGATGTGTTGATTGAGTTTAATGAAATATGTGAATTGTTTATTGAGAAAATTGCGATTTGCGAACCGTTAACTGCGTTAAGAGTAATATGGGTATTATTGATTTGATAGGAAGCTATGTCTATTGATTGAATGCTTAAGTTTTGGATTTCTGCAGTTCCTACGTTTTCGTCTTTTATGTTTGATGATGTGATTGTTTCTGAAGCGATTTGCATCCCAGTAATCTGGGTGATGATGTGAAGGAGATTGATATAAACTTCTTTGAAAAAGGTTTGATTGCTTCCAAGAGATGCTGTGTTGTTGCTTGAGGGTGTGATGTTTGCAACAGTGATGTTGTCTTTGAATGTAGCGTATTGATTTACTGTTAGATTTCCTACAGTGAGATTGTTTGTTATGTTCGCACTTCCTACAACATTTAATGTGTGTGAAGGTATTGAGGTTCCTATTCCAACACTTTGCCCTGAAATGTAGATGGTGTTTGAAAGATTTACATCTCCGATTACATCTAAAACTTTTGTAGGATTTGAATTGTTGATTCCTACTTTTCTTGTTTCAAGAACATAGAGAGTGTTGTTAAGGGAAATATTTCCTTGGACATCTAATCTTGCTGAAGGGGAAGTTGTCCCTACCCCGATATTGCCATTTCCATCTATGAAAAATCGTATTGGTCTTGTTGAAGAATATTCATCTTGAATGAAGAAATTATTTTTTTCTGTCGTGCTTACAATTGGAGCGAATACATCTACCCCTAGAGAGAATATGTTTTGAGCTGATGATAATCCTGAATCTTTATACCCTTTGAATACTAATTTTGAACCGATTGAATGCCCCCCGTTATTTGCTGAATTATCATTATGAATGTTGATTAAAGACATTTTATTGTAACCAAAGTGTGGACTGTTTTCTCCTCCTTCATCTGCTACTTCTAATGTTGCGTTTGGATTTTGTATTCCTATACCTATGAATTGTGATGTTGAATTAATGTAAAATGTTGAACCGTTTACTACTAAATCTTGCTGGAATGCGAATACTCCTGGTGGGAATCTTCCCTCTAATAATTTTGAAACGTTGACATTTGTGATTTGAGAATCGTTAATTGAGTTTATTGCTATTTGGGAACCGTTAACTGAGTAGAGGACGATATGTGTGTTGTTAATTTGATATGAACCTATTTCTATTGATTGGATTGAGAGATTTTGGATGTCAGCTCCAGAGATTGTTTCATCCAGGATTTGAGAAGTATTTACTGAATTTAATCCAAGCTGGGTGTTGTTTATCGAGTAAGGTGAGAGATGCGAATTGTTGATTGAGAAGATTGCGATTTGTGAGCCGTTAACTGAGTTGAGGGTTATGTGTGTGTTGTTGATTTGGTAGGAAGCTATGTCTATGGATTGGATTGATAGGTTTTGGATTTCTGCTGTTCCTACTGCTTCATCTTGGATGTTTGTTGATGTGATTGTTTCGCTTGTTATTTGACTTCCAGTGAGAAGAATATCTAAATAAATTCTGTTGATATAAAGATTTCTGAAATAAGTTAAAGAATTACCTAGATCTTGAGTTACATCTGAGACAGGTATTATGCTCCTTGTTGTTATGTTTCCTTGAGCGGATGTTGCTCCTGAAATGGTTAAATTTGATAGATATGTTTGACTTGTGACACTTAGGTTCCCAGTGATTGTGATGTTTCCAGAGATTGTGTCTCCTGATTGATTTACAAATATTTGTTCTACCTCTGATTTGTTGTATGTCTGATTTACTGAATAGCTGTCCCATCTTTTACTGAAATTACTGCTTATTCTTTGGTCATCTAATGTTCCTGATTTTATTGCACCAGCATCTACTGAACCTGTTGAATTTATTGTTAAGACTGTTGTTCCATTGGTTATTCCTGGAGGGAGATTCTGAATTTCTGTGTACCAATCTACGCAGGTTGTGCATTCTACATCATCGGCTACGTTTGATCTGTAGGCATATGGAACATGGGTTAGATTTAATCTTGGAAGCAGCTCCTGGGTTGGAGGAGATGAGTCGTTGATTGAAATTCCCAAAGAGTAAGATTCGTTGAACTGGATGTTTAAACTGCTTGATGTTCCCAGAATTGCTGAATAGAGTCCTGAAGAAATGTTTATTGTCTGATTTTCCTGCCAAATCATGTTTTGATTTTTGTTGTAAATTGAGAATGTGAAGTTGTATGCCTGATTTTTTGCAAGTGTATCGTTGTTGTATGTTAGTCGTCCATTTAGTGTTAAATAAACCTGAGAGAGGTTGCTTTTTATTGTTTGGATGTTGTACTGGCTTTGAGAACTTACTGTTTGAGCAATTGGTGTTGTGTTTGTTTCCAGGGAGATGTTAATTTCATTCGTTAGGTTTGATGATGGAAGAGTTGTTGAGGTTGTTTGGTTAATCTGGAGTGTTGTTGATGTTGTTTCTTCCAATGTTGTTGAGGTTGATGATTCTGGTATTGGATATTGAGGCTGGGTGGTGGTTGTTTCTTCTTCAACATTTATGCTTATTTGCTTTATTTCTTTTACTTCGTTATTATCTATTAAACTTATTGCTACTAAGTTGTCTCCGGGAGGGAGATTTAATGATGTTAATGGAATGTTTAATGATGAAATTGAATAGGTTCCATTTTCTATTGGAAGATTGAATTCTGAAATGTTTATTCTTGTTTCAAATGAACCTGAGTTGATTAAGATATAGCTTTCTAATGAAACTGTTTTGTTGATTTCAAAATTTATTGATTCCGGATTGAAGATTGCTAAGGTTGTAAGATTAGGTTTTATTACTAGGAAAGATGATAATAAGATAATTGCTATTAATGAGAAAATTATTGCTGCTTTTAGTGAACTTTTTTCTGATTCTAATTGTTTGATGCAATGACTTACTTCTTCATCATAATATTTTAGCCATTGTTTTTGAGTCAGATTTTTTAGGTTGAACTTATCCGGGTAGTTGGCTACCAGTTCTTTGTATCTATTGCACTCGTCTATGCGCTCCATCAATTTTTCTGACTTACTTCTTGCCATTCTTCTCCCTAGATATTTTTATTATGATAGAATCTTTATCCAGGTCCTGGAAAGTGATTATTGAGCCTTTGTCTAGTTGTTTGAGAAGAGCAATCTGTTTAGGAATAGTTATTACTAACTGACCATTTGGAAGTTTTTGTATCTTTACCATAACAATAAGGGTGCCCAGCGGTCCCCTTATGAACCCTCGGCAACCACGAACTGGCGTTGCCCTTATGAACCCCCTGCATCCACAAATCTGTAACTTTTCATTATATCCTTACTGATACCTTAAAATACTATTAAATTTAATATTTTAATAACTATTTTATTTAATATTTAGAATACTATTAAATATTTAAAGGTTTTGATTGATAAATTAGAGAGAATAAATGGGTCCGGCAGGATTTGAACCTGCGACCTCCACCACGTCAAGGTGATGTCATAGCCACTAGACCACGGACCCAACAATTTTTTTTCTTTGTATTGCCAAAAGAAACTAATAGTGTTGTATCTAAAAAAGAAACAAGCGGTTTAAAAATCTTTGGCTGATTCTTATATGTAATGGAAAATACGCATTTTTTCTGAGAAATGTATTTAAAGCCTCATCCCTTTAACCTTTTTAATAAAAAGCTTAACCAAAAAATAGTTGAAGAAACTAAAGATAAGATGATATACATACATAAGCTTGAGCAGCTTGTTCCTGGAATTGCAGATATAGAAAGTGTTCCTTTAATAAGAGATATTAAAAGAGAGACCAGTTTTCCTTTTCAAGAGGATTTGATCAAACGAAAATTTTCCGGGTTTTTTATTAAGGAGTTTGATATTTCACTGATGCAAGAAGCTTTACAACATGTTCAGCCTGCCGTGGATGAGCTGCAAATTATTCTTGATAAGAAAGATTCTGAGTTTGAAGATGTTAATATTTTGAGGACTTTGAAGCTTATTGATGAAATGCCACATGCATTAGGAAATAATATCGCTTATCTTCAGGAGATTCTTGGATGGCAGGAGGAGTTTGTCAAGGAGATAACAGCGATATTTAATGGCATTGTCCAGGTTAAAAACCATGATGAGCTTTTAGATTTAAATAAAAGACTGAATCTTATATTCTTTAAACTTTTAAGAGATAATGAATTCACTTTTAAGTTTAATGATCTGATTCATGAGGCACATGTCGAGCATATTAATGATTTGAAGACTATCCTGCCTCAAGGATTTTTATTTAAAATAACTATTGAAGAAGAGATTAATAAGATTGATTTTAACGTGATTAGAAGAAGAATTTCAAGAGGTAATTTGGACAATTCTGACCGGGTTTGGAGCAGAATTTTGGAAATTAAGAAGGGTGTGGATAAAGCTTATCAAATAAATATGAAGATGGTTGAATGGGTTGTTATGCTTTATTCTTATGTTAAATTTTTGAAAACTAGATGACAACCTTTTTTCTTAGAAAGAAACCCCAGTTGAGAAACCTCAACGGGGCACAGGCGATGAGCCGTCTTGTGAAATCTTGTATCCAAACACTAAAGTTCCCATAGAACTTTGGTGTGCTCAAGAATAATTGTTCTTGACAAAAGAACTTAAATCGCTGCATTTCTAGTTTGTCAGCGAGCTTTACTTAGTAAGTTACTAAGTAATTAACTAAGAAAGGTTTAAATATTGATGATTCTTAATGAAAATATAATGAAGAAGTATCTCCTTCTTGTAGAGGATGAAAAATTATGGAATGAGTTCAAGAAAGAGATTTCTAAAGATATCAATACTGAGATTATGGAGCTTATTAAGAAGAAGGTGGGGACTAGAAAATGATAACTAGAAAAGGGCAGGTGACTGTATTCATCTTTATAGGGATATTTATCTTGGTTATTCTTGGAGTGTTTATCTATTTTAGGAGTGAACTTTTGGTTAGGACTACTCAACAAGCGAATCTTGGGGTTAGCGAGCAGTTCAGACCTGTGCAGCAATATTATGAAAATTGCCTTACAAATGCTGCTGTTGATGGGATTAATCTTGTTGGGAGCCAGGGCGGTTATTTAAATGTTGATGAGGATAATAGCGGGAGGGATGTTGTTTATGGATTTAGAAGCTATCTTGATGTTTTGAATGACGGCAATGCAAGAGTCCCTTACTGGTATTACAAAAAAGATAATGAGATAGATGTTGTTTATGTTCCAAGCCTGGCTGATGTTCAGAACAACATTCAGGAGTATATTGGGCAAAATATGGGAAGATGCTTTGAAAATTCTACTTTGCTTTCTAATTACAATGTTGATTATGGGAAAATAAACTCTAAAGTTGAGGTGCAGGATGAAAAAGTTTTCGTTACTATTCTTACACCTTTGAATGTTGAGCTTAAAGGTGTTAGGGAAACTATTCCTGAAATTTCAATTGCGATTGATGCACCCGTTGGGAAGATGTATCGAAAAGCTGTTGAGATATTTAATAAAGAAAATAATGATTATTTCCTTGAAGAAAGAACCATTGACTATATGGGATTGTATGATGAGATTCCTTTTACTGGCGCTAATTTTGACTGCAATGCCAAAATCTGGAGTGTTGAACAGGTTAGAAATGATTTCAAGAGGATTCTAAGCTATAATCTTCCTGGACTTCTGACTAATGACAAG
>DATDZG010000009.1:0-17697 GCA_035288805.1 Candidatus Nanoarchaeia archaeon | reverse complement strand
TTCGGTTGGTAATGTAACCTCTGACGCGATTCAGCATTACATCCAGCAAAGCCAACATGGCTGGACTTTTGAACATCAGGCAACGCTTTTGGCGTAGCCTTCACAAGATACCTCGACCTTTAGGTCGAGGAGTATCATTTTTCACACTTTTTTTTGACTTTGTTTTTTTTGGATTATTTCTTCTCTTTTGTTCTCTTTTGTTAATGATTCAAATACTTCGTTTAAGCTTGGTTTGTCTAAACCCAGGTCTAATAATTTTTCTTTACGCTGTTTAATGTTTGTTAAAATAAAATCCAGAACTGATTCTGAGTTTGAGGTATAGCAGCGAACTTTATTTCCTTGTTTTGATATGTTTATCACATCTTTCCTTGATTTTAATTCGCTGATGATATTATCGTATTTTTTTGATGAGGTTTCAAATGAGATTTCTAGGTTTTTTGAATAGCGTTCTTTTACTTCGTTTATTGTTCCTGAGGCTAAGATAGAGTTATTATGGATTATTGCAACTCTGTTGCAGATAAATTCTACTTCGTCTAATAAATGCGAGGTTAATATTATTGTAACTCCTTTCTTTTTGTTGATTTCATCCAGAAGATTTAGGATTTCCCTTCTCAATGGCGGGTCTAAGTTTTCTGTGGGCTCGTCTAATAATAAAACTTTTGGGTCGTGAATTAGCCCACAAGCGATATCTAATCGTTTCTGCATCCCAACTGAGAGTTTTGAAGCTAAGGTGTTTTCTGAATTTTCCAATCCGAATGATCTAATTATTTTTGGGATTTTTTCTTTTAATTCTTTTCCAGGAACATTGTATAACCTTCCAAAATATTCAAGGTTTTCTTTAACATTTAGTTTTGGATAGAATGAACCATCTTGAGCTGTAAAACCAAACTGCTGCTTTACATTGTCCATATCTTGTTTGAGGTTTCTGGATTGAAATGTTATTTCTCCAAGGTCTGGTTTCATAAAACCAATCATCATGTTTAGAAGAGTTGTTTTCCCTGAGCCTGATTTGCCTATTACTCCCAGGATATCTCCATAGTGAACATCCAGATTGATGTCATTGAGAACAAGATTGTTTTTGAAGGATTTTTTTAAATGTTTTATTTCTATGAAAGGGGGTTGTGGCATTGTGTTGTGAACTATTCTGAGTATTTAAATCTTTTTTAAGGCCTTTTCTTTTTGCAAAAAGAAAACCCCTGGGAAAAGAAAAAGCAATGAAAGGTTTTAGAAAAAGAAAAGCAGATAGAAAACCCTTTTAAAAGAATAATAAAACCAGGCCAGCAAGAATTACCATATTCCCAAAGTCTGCGATTGAAGTTGCTATAGGGATTAGAAAATTATTTGGGTCTTCTTGCTTCCTGTAAATATACAATCCTGCTACAATAGAGACTATCATTAGCAATGTGACGAATAAAACAACATCGATTAATGCGATTGCCAATATTTTTACAATTATTATTGAGCTTACATGATAATCTGTAAAGCTTGAGATGATTAGGGCAAAGATTGTTGTTATGATTACCATGATTACTGCAATAATCAATATCTGCAGGAATAACTTTTTTATTTCTTTATCATACCTGAAATTTTTCTTTACTTTTCCTTCGTGAAGAAGAGTGGAGAATTTAGATGAGAAAATTGCCCCATATCCCCCTATCATATCATTTAAAGCTGGCAGGAGAATTACCAAAGGGATTATTGAAATGAAGATAACTTTGATTTTTTCTATTGCTAATCCTCCGATTGAGCTTATTACTGAAGCGAGCAAAAGAATCTTTATGCTTTCCTTTAATATTCTTGATGCAACATTACTATGACTCCCGTATTCTTTGACATAGAAAATAGTTTTTTTGGATATCTTATGCTGTTTATGAAGTTTATGCTGCAAAGGATGATGCGTTTCCTTTTTTATTCTTATTAACTTCTGCAATTGTTTTGCTATGTTTTTGTGTTTCATTTTAGATTATGATTAAAGCAATCAACAATGCTGCGATGCTTATCACATCTCCTGTTGAGGTTAAAAAAGGGCCCATGATATTATTTGGGTCGTGGCCTTTCTTGAATAAGTAAAAGGTTGCAGCCAATGTCAATGGGATTTGGATGATGTTAGCGATTATTCCGGCAATAACCGGCAGGAAAATGATTGATGGCTCTGAAATATTGAAAAGAATGAGATTAAAAGCATAAGTGAGTATGCCTATTGAAAATGTTACCAGCAGAACCAATAAAAAAGAAGCTGTAATGTTCCCCCTGACTATCCTTGAGTTTGATTTTTCTGGATTAATAACTTTAAGGAACAATCCTGAACTAATTCTGGCTGACAATGAACCTGAAATGTTTCCACGCATTTCCAAGAATCCTGGGAGAAGGATTAACATTCCAGGAATTAATAGTAATTTATCTATGTATAATGCTATTAGAGTTCCAACCAATAATCCCGAGATTATTGAAATAAACTGAGAAGAAAAGATTTCCTTGAAGTTCTTATCAATAATATGCATTGTTTTGTTAATAACCTTATGATTAATATAGGTTGCTGAAAAAAATACTTACTTTTAAGTAATAAGGGTGCCCAGCGGTCCCCTTATGAAATGTTAACCTTTGGTTAACAGTAGTGAAAGTCGATGACTTGTCACTAACCTTCGGCAACCACGAGTTTATTTTCCCTTTCTAAATAGCCTCATCTCTTCCGCTAATTTTTTAAACTCAAAGAATTATGTTAATCTTATGAAGCATACATGGAAAGTGACTTTTATATTGTTATTACTATTCTTTGTTGCTCATGCTGTTGGATTATTTGTGCTGGACAGTTATCAGACAAAAGAATACCCTTATGGTTTTCAGCCTCCTGAGATACAAGATACAGGCTCGACTCTGTTTAATATTGTTTTTTCAATTGCAATAATGACTATAATTGTTCTTATCCTGATTAAGTTCAGAGCAAGAAGATTATGGAAATTTTGGTTTTTTATGAGTTTGTTGATTACTCTGCTATTGAGTTTTTCAGCTTTTATTCCAAAAGAATATGCTTTGATTCTTGCCTTGATTTTTGCTCTTTGGAGGATTCTTAGAAATAATGTTTATTTGCATAACTTTACTGAGATGTTTGTTTATGGGGGTTTGGCAAGCTTGTTTGTTCCTATACTGAATGTATTGTCAATTTCTATTTTATTGATTGCTATAGCGATTTATGATTACTGGGCTGTTTTCAAGAGCAAGCATATGATTAAGATGGCTAAATTCCAGACTCAGAATAAAGTGTTTGCTGGTTTGTTTATTCCTTATAAGAAAAAAACAGCTATCTTGGGGGGAGGGGATGTTGGTTTTACACTTGTGTTTTCAGGAGTGATGTTTTATAACTTTGGCTGGATTCCAGCTATAATTTCCAGCTTGCTTTCTGGAATTGCTTTGCTTGTTTTGTTAATTCTTGGAAGAAGAAATAAGTTTTATCCTGCAATGCCTATTTTGGCTGGAGGATGTTTTATTGCTCTTGGGATTATTTATTTATTACTAACCTTGGGAGTTCTATCCGCTTAATTTTTTGAGATCTGCATATACAGGTTATCCTCTCTGGAATATTTCCTATAAAAGTGTAGATTGCTCCGCATTTTTGACATATTGCATCCATTTTAAACCTCTTCACCTTCTCTATTTTCTTCTTGACGTATAGGTTCTTTTATTTGGAAAATTGGTTCCTCTGATTGGATAAAAGATTTATCAAGTAAATATTCGATTTCTTTCCCTCTTTTGTATAATCCATAGCCAACTAATAACGAAGATAATGTAGAAATTCCTAAACCAATTATTCTTGCTCTACTTTGATTGCTCTCTGATGTTTCTGCAGATTCTCGATATTGATCTAATTCCCATTGAAAACCTGTTTTTTCCTCAATTTTTTTCCTTGCATCTATGAGAGCATTACGAAATTCAGTATGGTCTGTTGGAGCAGAGTAAGAAACACGAGAATCTTGTAATATTTGTTCTATTCTGTCTTTAAGACTTAACTTTTCTAGACTATTTTCGATGGTTAGATAGTGTGATATGTCTTGTGAATGTTTTGGACCAGAGATGAATAATGAACCAACCATTATACCAAGACCTGCTGTAAATGAGATTAATCCAGAATAGACTGGAAAATTACTTTGTATAAAATCTGATATACTATATCCTGATGTTGGAGTATCTATTCTTTCTTGTCTTTGAACAGATGGATTCGCATCTTTTTTTCTTTTAAGATAATCAGAAATATGGTTTATTCCGGATCTAAATAACTCTTTTGTTGCTTTAAAAGGGTGATAATGTTTTTGCTGTCCAGGTTGGGTATTATCTATAATCTTTAATATTTCCTTAGCGTTTACATCCACCGTACTGGGTGTACCTGGATGATGGTCTTGTCCGTTTTTTGCAAGTATTTGTTCAAGATCTTCTGTAAGTTTCTGTTCAAACCCTGAAACTCCTTGAGAGTCTAGGTTTGCAATAGCATAGGTTACTTCTGCATAAATAGATTCTGGGAGTTTTTGTAACTCAGCTACAGCTTTTTCAGGATCTAACTTCATCAATCGTGCGGCTATTTCTTGTGGAGACTCTTCCGGTTGCTCAGAGGATACGGTTTTTATCTCTTCACCTAATTCCTCTTCTAAGGAACCTAGTGCAGCTCTGAACCTATTTATTCTACCTTCATCAGTCATTTTACACCTTCTGCAAGTTATTCCAGGTTTGATCGAACATTGACTCTAAAGCCTTTGTGAAGAAAGGTGAATCAACCCAGATTGCTGTATCGTAGCTTTCATGGACTTTTTCATCGTCCATCATCATGAAAATAAGCTCTTTTCCATCTGCCATGCAGAATCTTGAAGAGATTTTGTCAATATGCCTTACATCAGCTATTCTCTTTAGATCTTCAGCAACCTTTTTAGCTTCTTTTGAAACTATAGGGGCTGCTATTTTTATTTTTACATTCTTCATTTTCTTACTGGCTGATTTCAATAAAGCAGCTTTTCTTAAGAATCCTTTTTCAGTTGTCATTATGATTATTGATTTTTCAGCTTTCTTCAATAAAATATCCAACTGTGAGGAAATATTTGTTCTTCCTTTGAATGAAGCTGCCAAATCAGAGGCATCTATGTGCTCAATGCCTTGTTTGTATAATAATTCAGCTTCTTTGAAAGTTTCTGTGTCTTTTACTTTATCAAAGGTTTTTAGCTTTTCGTCTGTTTCCAAGGATAAATCTTTCTTTAATCTATCCATGATTTCTACAGGCTTAATAGCCATGTATTTGATTGGCTTTCCAATCTTCATTATGATGAAGCCTTTCTTTTCCAATGATTCAAGAACATCGTAACTTCTTGACCTTGGAACATTAGAAATATCTGATAGTTCTCCTGCTGTGGCTATTCCTTTGCTCAATAATGAGGTCCAGATTTTTACTTCGTATTCGTTTAAATCAAATGATGATTTTAATTTTTTTAAAAATTCTTCTTTTACTATCATTTTATTGCTCCTTCACCTGCTTTAAGAACCTCTCTTTCTAATCTTTCCAATGCTTCCATGTAATTGGGGATTATTAATTTTGCTTCAGCTGCATTTCTTGGAAGAGCTTTTAGTATGCTTGCAATATCTCTTTCTGCAGTTTCTATAGCGGTTCTTACCTCCGGGATAACTCTTTTCCTTGTTTCTTCAACAAAGTTTAATATTGCCTCAGAAGGATTTATTCCAGCTGCGATTAGTATTGCCAAATAGGAGTTTGTTTTTGTTGAAACAGCAAGATAATCCTCTAAAATCTTAAGACTATCTCCGTTTAATCCTGGAGTATTAATCAATCTTTGATAAATATTATCTGCTTCCCCGAACAAATTCTGGACTGTTTTTCTATGTTCTTGTAATTGATTTCCTGTCATTTTAACCTTAGCTAATGGGAGAATAAGGGTTTATAAACCTTTCTGTTATTTTACTACTCTTGAGTAAAGAAGAAACCTAAGCTGGTTTTGGGTTAAAAAGGGTTAGGCTTAAAAAAGAAAAGAAAAAGACAAAATAAAAGAAAAGACAATCCTAATAGGATTGGTCTATCGTTGTTAAATCCTGCTCAATTTGGTCTAATTCTGCTGTGTCTATGTCGTCTGCTGCTTGCCCTTGCTGTTCTGCTGGTAAGGTTGTGGCTGTTGAGCTGCTATTTGAGCATGCTGTTATTGCTATTGTTGACAGCAATAAAACTGCTAGAGTTATGGATAGAATAGCTCTTTTCATTGTGCACCTCCTAAAGTGGTTGTTGTCTCAATTGTCGTAGTTGTTTCTTCTGAAGATTCTGATTTTTGTTCATTCATTCTGGCTACATGAGCTCTTATGCTCTTCTTTATGTCTCCAATACTTTCAGAAATATATTTTCCAGCTTCTTTTACTTCTGCCAATGCTGCAGCTGCTTGGATTTTTGTTTTTGCTTCCTGAAGCTTAGTTATTCTTTCATCCATTTCAGCAATAATTGATTTCGATTCTTCGTCTGTTAGTATTTCAGAAGATTCTGCTTTAGTTTTAACTTGGCCAGCAATATTTATTAGAACCTCTGCTGTTGAAGTTAAATGCTCTTTTATTACTTGCAATTTTCTTTCCTGGTTAAGCTCTTTTAATTTTGTCAGGTCTTGTTTTCTTGCTTCCTGGAGCTTTTGTTTTTCTACTTTGTATTGCTCTTTTGCCTGGTCTAATCTTGTTTTAGTTTGTTCTTTAACTTCTTTTCTTATTTCTCTTTTTGCTTCAATTCGCTGTTTTATGTTTTCCCTTACTACTTCTCTGTTTTGTTTTATCTCTTCTCTTTGAGTTTTTATTGCTTCTTTAACTTGTTCTTTATCTTGTTTTAATTGCTCTCGTTGAGCATCTATTTTTTCTTTAGCTTGCTCTATATCTTGTTTTAATTGCTCTCTTGCCGAGTCTGTTAATGTGGTTGTTGATTCTTCAGCCCAGACGCTTAAAGTGCTGATTAAAAAAAGAGCGAGAATTGCTATTGTTAATTTTTTCATTATAATAACCTCCTTTGGTTTTAATTTTATAATCTATTGGGGTTAATAAATATATTTATTTATAGTTAGGTTTAAAAACCCATGGTATGTTTCTGGGTTATGGAATACAGACAGGAAACCAGAGAAGGAGTTTTAAGAGTAGAAGAGATTCCCAGAGAATTTGTTGAGTTTGGCGGTCTTTTGAAAACTCTTAGAGAAAACATTCCAGGAGATGGTTCTTTTATTTCTCTTCTCTATAGGAGGTTTAAAGGGTATTCTGTTGGTACTCTAATGAGTGTTGTTCCTTCCCTTGAAAAAGGTGTTGGGGTGAGAAGAGCATGCAACCCAAGTCATAATTATCATAGGATTGTTAAAGCGTACCTTAGAGTTCTTGAAGATAAACTGCCTGAAGATTATGGAGGAAGGGTATTGGAAGCAAGAGAGATTTTTTATGACTTTGTTGAAAGAGTTTCTCCTGGAGATGATAACAATCCAAGAGGTTTTGTAAGAAGAAAAACCAGACAAGGGTAAAGCTTATAAAGCGTATTTTTCTTTTAAAATAAAAGCGTTTATTCAAAAAGCGTAATACTAAATAATATCAAACTGAGGAGGCTTAAAATGGCTGAAGTTTCATTGGAAAATAAAGCGTACGAGGCTGTGGAAATAGCCAAGAAAACTGGAAAATTGAAAAGAGGGGTTAATGAAGTTACCAAGATCGTTGAGAAAGGACTCGCTAAACTGGTTGTTTATGCAAAAGATGTTAATCCTAGTGAGATAATTATGCACTTAGAACCTCTTTGTCATGAAAAACACATACCTTGCGTTGGAGTTTCAAGCAAGGAAGAGTTGGGGGCTGCTTCTGGGTTGGATGTTTCAACAGGAGCTGTTGCTGTAATTCAGGAAGGAGATGCTGGAGAATTGATTAAGGAGATTAAAGCTGGTTCTGCTCGATAAAAATTAATATGGCTCAACAAAAAGATAATAGACAACAGAAACAGCAGGTAAGCCTTTCTTTAGAAAAGAAAGCCTTAAGGGAAAGAAACTAAGATGGCTCAAAAACAACCTTTTTTCTTTGTAAAGAAAAAATCTTGTAGTGTTCATCTATGATGAACAAATGTTAAAGTCATTTTGACCTTTAACATATCCAAAAAAGAAACACGGAAAAATAAAATGGCTCAGAAGGACAATAGACAGCAAATAAGCATTTCTTTTTGTAAAAAGAAATCCTTAAGGCAAAGAAAAACATAAGAAACAGAAAATGGCTCAACAAAAAGATAATAGGCAACAAAAGCAACAGGAAAAGAAAGCTCAGAACATTGCTTTGGTTAAAGATACCAAGGTTGCTGATGAGAAAACTGGAGGGGTGTTTAGCAAAGCTTACCCTGCCACTGTTGAAGAAGTCGTCTCAAGAACAGGGACAAGAGGAGAAGCAACCCAGGTTAGATGCAAAGTTCTGGAAGGAAGAGATATTGGAAAAATTTTAAGAAGAAATGTTAAAGGTCCTGTGA
Source organism: Candidatus Nanoarchaeia archaeon (assembly GCA_035288805.1). GTDB lineage: Archaea > Nanobdellota > Nanobdellia > SCGC-AAA011-G17 > GW2011-AR20 > DATDYH01. The sequence goes on along the minus strand of DATDZG010000009.1, from coordinate 9,203 downwards.
GAATTGGTGATGTTTTGATGTTGAGAGAGACTGAGATTGAAGCAAGAAAATTAAATCAGGGGAGAAAGTAAATGCCTAACTGCACTTTTTGCGGAGAGCTTTTTTCTTTTCCAAAAAGAAAAAACTTCGGAAATAAAGAAAAGGAGAGAGTATGGTAAACTGTAGTTTTTGTGGAAATGCAATTCCTAGAGGAACAGGCACTATTTATGTTCAGAAGTCTGGAAAAATATTGTATTTTGATAAAAGCAAATGCGAGAAAAATATGCTTCACCTTGGAAGAAAATCCAGAAACTTAAAATGGACTGAGCATTATGTAAAATCTGCTAAGAAAGAAGAAGTGAAGTGATTCTAAGATACTAAAATGGGAAAAGAAATTATTCCAACTAAACTTTTAAGAGTTTTTGTAAAAAAAGATGAGGGTGAGAGACTTAAAAGATTAAGCAGGAGCAATGGACATCCTCTAGAAATTAGATTCTGTATTTCAAATGATTTAATAGGGTTGTTAAACCAAGAGGTTGCTGGAAAGGTTAACAGCATTCGGGAATATTCCGAGGGTAGAGAGATTCCTAAAGGTTATGGATTGTATGCTTTGTTTTTTAAACCTAAAGATGCTGCGAATTCCAGAAAAGTTGTTGATGTTCCTAAATCATATCTTAGGCAAGTTTATGTTAAAGAAGGGGAAAGATACATTCCTGTATAGTGTGTTTACCATAATTTTTTATAGCTTTTTACCAATCCAATTTATATGTTTTCGAAGTATGTTGGTTATAAAACAATTTACCGAGCAACATTTAATTATTGGGAGCCTAGTTTTTTTAATTAGAAAGGTATTTATAGCAGGGGTGTATCTCTTTTCTATGAGCTGGTGCATCCTTGTGATTGAGTCATCTGGTAAGGTTTATCCTTTTACTGCTGATGCTGTTCTCTATCAGGATATGAAAGAAACATTGAGTTCTGAAAAAGGAATTGGTCTTTATGGGATGAGATTTTTAGGAGGGGTGACGGATGTTCATGATAAAAGGATAACTCCTGTAAGAGAGCAAGTACAACACCTTATTGCAAATTTAGCTGATGGAGAACCCCTGGATTTGGAGAAGGAGTTACAGCTTCTCTCTTGAAATAATACAATGATTTATAAACAACTTATTTTTTCAATGTATTATGATAGAACGAACCTTGGTTTTAATCAAACACGACGGTGTAGCTCGAGGACTATCAGGCGAGATAATTGCTAGATTTGAAAAAGTTGGTCTGAAAATTATTGGTCTGAAACTTGTGCAGGTTAATAAAGAATTTGCCCAGAAACATTATCCTGTTACTGATGAATGGTTTAGAAAAGTTGGAGGGAATACTTTGGATGATGGGAAGAAATATGGGGTATCTGCTCTGGAAACTTTGGGAACCGAGGATGCCAAGGAAATTGGCAAGAAGATTCATGCTTTCAATGTTAATTATTTAACTTCGGGGCCTGTTGTTGCAATTGTTTTAGAGGGAGTTCATGCTGTTGAGATTGTGAGAAAACTTGTTGGACATACTGTTCCTAGTTTATCTGCTCCTGGAACGATACGAGGAGATTACTCTTCGCACTCTGCTGTATCTTCAAATTTAAGGGGAAGGTCAATTTACAATTTAATTCATGCTTCTGGGAAGAAAAGTGAAGCTGAAGAAGAGATTAAACTTTGGTTCAAGGATTCTGAATTGGTTAAGTATAAGAATGTTCATGAACCGTATTGAGGAAATCGTTAATATATGGTAACGCATCTTTATGAAGCAGGAATTGAGGAAGATTTCTTTGATGAAAAGATGTTGCAGGATTTGTATTCTCTATTGCCTCCCACTTCAAAAGGGAAGACTGCTGAGAATCCTCGTGCTTTTGCTATCTTTAGAAGAATCATGGATCGAAGAGATATTGAAAGAGATGTTATTTCCTTTGCGCTTCTTTGTTTGGATGAAAGCGTAGATGCTTTCACTTGGCACTTACATTGTGGGAGATATAGTGATGATTTCAACCAAATCTTTACCCCCTGTCAATTAAAAGAGGATATTGCATTAAGGCGGTATGTTGAGCAACGTTTAAGCAACTGGAGAGGAAGAGGATTAAAGGTTGTTGAAGTATATTCTAAGGATGGTGAATATCTCTATCTGGGGCAGGCTCTTTAATGTTGTTCCTTCTAAGTGGTTACAAAAACGAAAGGTTTAAATAGTGCTGTTTTTTGGTATTTATTGATTAAAATGAATGAAGATATACAACCAAGACCAGAAGAATACCTTGGATGGGATTTAGAAGGCATGTCTAGAAGTTACAGGCTTACAGAGAGTGATATGGCTCTTTTAGCTGGGGCTTTTGTTGAAGCTTATACGGCTCCAAGAGGAGAAAATGAGAGGATGATTATAGGAAAAGGTTTGCTTTACAGTGGTTATAGACAAAGAATTGAAAGAGCCAAAAGACAAATGGCAAGAAGATTGGAGATATTGAGGCTTGAAAAACAAGCACAAGTTGTGAATCTCATAAATGATTATAATTGATGTTGGAGATAAAATGACAAACACTAATTTAATGTATGACTTGGAAGTTGCACAGAGCAAGGTTGGAAGAAAGGTTGCTGCTAATCAGAATACTTGGGAAGCTGACAAAAAATGGTATCCTTGGATGCTTGTTAAAGGGCATGAATATCAAGTTGGCAGAGTTGCTGTAAGTTGTGAAAAAGTTTATTTATGTTTGGAAAAAGATAGTTTAGGAAATCCTGTTGCTGTTCCTATTGAATATTTTGAGGTTTAAAATGGATGATTTTAATTACGATGGTGTGGATTTATACATGAACGGTATTCATGACGGAGCTTTACCTTCTTCTAAAACCGATAGAGAAAGAATGAGGGAAATTATTCGCAGTATAGTTGTTACATTAAATCATGAAATCAATCAGCATTTATGCTCTGTTATTGGATATCCGGATCTTATCAGGGATGGTAATCTTGACCCTGAAACTCTTGACTCCTCTCTAAGGTCTATTAAAGATGCTGGAGAATCAATTAAATACACTCTTGTAAAAATTTCTGCTTATCTTGGTCAGCCATTAAGCGAGATTAAAACTAAGCCTTATCTTCTTGAGGGTTCTAGAGGAAGCCTTGGTTCTGAAAGCAGGCTTTTAGCTATTGATTTTGATGCAAAGTAATTATTTTAATTCCAATAATTTATCCAAGTTATTTGCTGTGTCTTCCAACTCTTCCAAGGATTGTTTAAATTGTTCTTGTAAATGTTGAATGATTGAAGAGAAGTTTTTGCAGCTTAAAGAATATCTGTTGGATTCTTTTTTTATTAATCCATGGTCTTCTAAGTTTTTTAAATGATGAATTATTGTAGCTCGGGTTAAATTAGCTTTCTCTGCTATTTCGTCTGAAGAGAGATAACGAGAGGATTTTTTTGCTTCTACCAACGCTATGAAGATTCTGAAGCAAGATTTTTCCTTATCTCTTTTATTAAATAACCCTAGAGATTGAGAGAACCATTGCAATTGAGAATTGATGTTTAGCTTCTCTGGTCTTTTTATTTTGTATAATGTTACTTGATTGGGCATATATATTTAATCATGGTTAAGCTTTTAAGTTTTTAGGTTTTAACATTGCTATGGAAAACGGAAAAAATTGGAGAGAAGAAATTTTTCCTGGTTATCAGGCTAGGGAAGATGAGTTAAGAGTAAGATATAACAAAAGTAAAACTGAAAGAAGAGAAGATTTGAGTAATGAATGCAGGGGTGGCAGAAACTTTGCAAGTTCTTTTGGCTTTGCTCTAAAACAGACAAGAGATGCTGAGATTGCGGGGGCTGTTTATGGTTTGTTGGAAAAGATTGTTGACCTTCCTGCTGCTGGAACTGTTTCTTGGGAGATAAGAAATCTTATAAGAAATAATTCTGGTGAACCTCTTAGATATGGCGGTTCACTTAGGGAAATTGTAAAAAATAATCCTGACTTGATTACTGGTTTGGATGGACTTTGTGAGAGATTAAAAGAGTATAAGGATAAGGCGGGTAAATAAATTTAGATTTTTAGGTTCTTGGAGCAAGATGACTGATAGAGTTTTATCTAAAATTGAGAAAGTTTGGAAGAGTTACTTAGGGTGGCTTCTGAGATTGGATGTGCTGCAATGCTGGGTAAGAGGGTTTTAGGGTATAGAGGAGATTTTAGGGATGCTGCGAGATGATTAATTTTAAACCAAGGATGATTTTCAAGAAGAGTGATAAACTTTTGTCCAACTGCTCCTGTTGCTCCTAGGATTCCAACGTTAAGATGGGGCTGTGACATCTATATGTGAGGGGGGATAAATTATTAAGCTTTTTGTTTAATTTTTAGATAGGTTTTTATAGATGAAGATGACTATTGTTTTATGAGGAAAGAGAGTGTGATTTTTATTTTCTTATTAGCTTTATTTATCTTTGGGTGTGCTGAACCTTATCCTAATGAAGTTGTTGATGTTGGTGAACAGCCGATAGAGCCTAGAGCTGCTGAGCAGAAGATTGTTGAAGATACCCTGATAATTGAGGTTACAACAACACTGCAAAAACCGATTGTTGTTCCTGAAAAGACTGATGAAACTAAATTTAAAATATTTAATCCTAGGCTTACTTATCCTGGAGCTTATAATGGACCTTTATATGGGACTTCTGAACAGGTTGGCTCGGCGTCAATGGAACCATATTTTGAAAACCTTGATAGAAATGGGATAAACTTTTTTATTGGTATGTTTGGGATTTCTGGAGAGCCTAATATTGCTGCCCTTACCAATGATCAAGGACTTGGAAAGATAATTTATGCTGCACAGAAACATCCCGGCAGGATTATTCCTTTTTTTAACCCTGGAATCGGAGGGGAAGAGGTAAAAAAATATCTTGGAAATGAATTAACAGCGATGTATAGAAATACTTTGACTGCATCTCAGAAAGTTGCTGGAAAGGATTTTATAAGGGGTTTTGGGGAAGTTGAAACGCAAGAATGGGGGGTAAGGCATAATGATGAAAAGGTTTTACAGCTTGTTGATTTAGCAAAAAGTAATAATATTAATTTTATGTATCATCCTGTTGCTGGCAAGGTTGAGGATATAGCCAAACTTGCTGAGGCTTACCCGAATATGAACTTTATCATTCATATGTATAGAGAAGATTTGGATAATAGTATGCCTGATTTAATTAAAATATTAAAAGAGCATAATAATGTTTATTATAGCATTGATGCTGCTCATATTATTCATATTGATGGGGATGTTATTTATGATTTGGATAGTGCGAATAAACAAAATTCAATTAATAAATTTGTTTCTTATTACGATGGCAAAGAAGATTTGATTATTGGAAATGCTATAAAAGCGTATAAGCCTTTGGTTGATGCTGTTCCAGATAAAGTGATGTGGGGGACTGAAATGGGTCCTGAGTATTCGTTTGATGCTGAGGTTTTTGACAGAGCGATTAAAGCTTCGAGATTTGTTATCGCTGGATTTAATAAAGAGCACTGGGAAGGTGTTGGTTATAAGAATGCTTTGAGAGCTTTTGGTGAGGGAGTGATTGTTGATTCAAATATAGAAGTGCTTGATACAAGTTCTTGGGTTGAATGCACTGATTCTCAAATGGAGGAGTGTGATGATATTTGTGAGACTCCGGATGATGATGTATCGATGACACCTGAACAAGATGTGTGTTTTATTAACTGCCTTAAGGAAAAGAAATGTGTAGAGGTTCCTGAAATGGATGTTGGATAAGATTGATTTTATCTTTGATATTCTTTTACAAATCTGTACTCTAATCCCAGAGATTTTAAATCAGGGAGACAGCCTTGTGCTGTAGCTATTAATCCCATGGTTATTCTTTCTAACTCTGAATTTCTTGCTTTTAGTTTTTCACTCCTATTCCAGCTTAACCTTCCTGGTTTTTCAGGAACAGATGCATATTGGCCTTCTATTAATTTTACTGGACTTACTCCAGATAAAAAATTCCTGAAACTTGGAAGAGTTAGAAACTCCCCTTTTGAATATCCATACGCTTTTAATTCTCCCAAACTTTCTGTAAGTCTTGGATTGTTTTCTAACAAATGAGCGGGTAAACCTCCTTTATTTGGAAGGGTCGCTATGTAAATTGTGTGCCTTAAAGCTTGAAAGAAAGCATCTCTTGCTTCAGGGGTTTGACTCCAGGTATACATGTTAAATCTATCAATTGCTTTTACAGCATATTTTTCTGTAAGTTGTAACTGCTCCTGGACTTGTTTATCCCTTATTGCTTGGGGATATTGATTAAAAATATCAAATGATATTTTTGGTGTAAAAGGAATTGTTCCTTGTTCTGTTCTTTTGCTTAAATCATCAACACTTGCAAGGAATGTTTGCAATGAATCTGTACCTTTAAGATGTGGAACATCTATTTCTTGGATTTGTGTATCGCTCTTCAATACTGCCCTGGTTATAGTTTCAACAAATCTTGGTAAAGAAAGCTCGATTCTATAGCTTGCTGCTGGTTTTGTTTTTTCCTGATTCATTTTATATTGATAATGTAGAAAGATATAAAAAGATATATCTTGTTGCTTGATGGGGGTTAATTTTATAAATTTTTGTTTCTAGTCTAGATTATGGGAACTGAAGAACAATTCAATATTAATCCTGAAGTTGTGTCTAATATAAGATGCATGTATAACCTGCTTAAGGAGCTAAGCCCAGGACATGGGTTGTTAAAGTATTTTAATATTAGAGATTTATATATTGATGCTGAGAAAACCAGAGGGGTTAGTATGATTGGTCTTAGTGATGACCCAAGGATAAGACTTGAATTCTTGGCATTTTTTGGAAGAGATGATACTGAACAGGCTTTAATAAGATATCTTAATCTTTTGGAAACCTCTATTTATTCTGTTGTTTTTAAGACTCCTGGAGAACTGGAGAACTTTTTAGAAGGGGTTAATCTTCCTGCTTAGGTTTGTCTGACAGATTATAGATGGAATTTACAATTTCTGAAATCTCTGATGCTGACCTTGTTGTTGAGGATAAACTATTTGCTAACCTTGCTTTTTCTTTTAGATTATGTAGAAGATTAATAGCAAAGCTTATATATAAGTTATCAGTTGATTTAAGGTGAACAAAGTTTTTCTTTAGGAAAGAAAAACTTTAGGAAAAGAAAGATGGAGAGGAGGAGTTTATTATGGGTGAAAAACGAAACATAAATTTATCAATTGACCATAGCAATCATGGATTTTTTAGTGATGGCATGAGTTTGTTGAACAGGCAGGATAAGTTTTTTATTGATTTTAGGCAAAACACTCCAAGATTGGATACTATAGGGGAGAAGCAGCAGCAAACCAACGTTGTGAAGCACAATACTGTTATTTTAGACCCTGTGATGGCTAAGGCTTTGATGAATCTTTTGCAGGATAGCTTGAAGAATTTTGAAAAGAATCATGGCAAAATCAAGATGCCTAAGATTGAGAAGATAAAAGAGCTTGAGGTTGCGAGGGATCCTGAGAGTTATTTCGGATAAGCATTTTTCTTTTGTAAAAGAAAAATGCTTAAGGCAAAAAGAAAACATAAGGCAAAAGAAAAATGAAAAAGAAACAAGAAGAAACTCAAAATCAGGATGAAGTTGAAACTTTGGAAGAAGAAATCCAAGAGCTTGAGAAAGAGGATAAACAAGAAGAAAACAACTATTTGGATGACTTGAAAAGGGTTCAGGCTGAGTTTGAAAACTATATGAAACGTGTTGAAAAAGAAAGGATGTTAATAGCTGACTATGGCAAGAGGGATTTGCTTTTGAAACTTTTGAATGTTGTTGATGAGTTCGATGTGGCAATTAGTTCAATGAAGCAAAGTGAGGACAAGGAAGAGATACTAAAGGGGGTTGAAATGTTGAGTAAACATCTTGGGAAGATGCTTGAGAGCGAGCATGTTAGGAAAATAGAAGCTTTGGGAAAGAGGATTGACCCTTATTGTCATGAGGTTGTTGCTCAAATCGAAGGTCAGGATGGCATGGTTGTTGAAGAGGTAAAGAAAGGGTATATGTTCAAAGATAAATTATTGAGGGCAAGTATTGTGAAGGTTGGAGGAAAGATATGAAAGGAACTCAAGGAAGCTACAATCAAGAATTCTGGAGAGCTAGAAGATTACGCAGGGAATATAAAAAGGTTATGAAATCTGTGGAAAATGCAAACCTCCCTGAAACCTCTGAAAGAGCCTTTGAACTTACCAGAGATACTGAAAGATTTTATTCTAACCCAAACAATCCTGGGGTGTTTAGAAGACAAAATATTGAACTTGCAAGAACAATTGAAGAGTTAGGATTACAAATTTACTCATCAAGACCTTTGATGTTGGAGGGGAAACATGAATGATGATGAACATTTTTCAAGAAGGGAACAATTGATACGAACTTATCATAAGGTTATGGATGTAACAAGAGGATGGAGAGGAAATCAGTTAGTAGGAGGAAATTAAAATGGCAAAAATATTAGGGATAGATTTGGGGACCAGCAACTCAGCAGCTTCAGTACTGCAAGGCGGAAGGGCTGTTATTGTGCCCAGTGCAGAAGGAGCTTCGTTGTATGGGAAAGCATTTCCATCGGTTGTTTCATTTACAAGAGATGGACAAGTTCTTGTTGGGGAGCCTGCGAAAAGGCAAATGGTTAGCAATCCTGAGGGAACTATAATTGCTGCCAAGAGAAAAATGGGGAGCAAGTTTAGGTATAATGTGTTTGGAAAAGAATATACTCCTGAACAGATTTCTGCATTTATTCTTCAGAAGATTAAGAAAGATGCTGAAGAGTTTTTAGGGGAGAAGATTGAGAAGGCAGTCATAACTGTTCCTGCTTATTTTGATGACGACCAAAGACAGGCAACTAAGGATGCTGGTAAGATTGCTGGATTGGATGTTATTAGAATTGTTAATGAGCCTACTGCTGCTTCACTTGCTTATGGGGTGGATAAGAAAGAAGGAGAGCATAGAATTTTAGTATTTGATTTAGGTGGGGGAACTTTAGACGTAACTATAATGGAATTTGGTGATGGTGTTTTTGAAGTTAAATCAACATCTGGAGATACTCAACTTGGTGGAACTGACATGGATGTTATTTTGATGAACTATGTTATGAAGGAATTTGAGAAGAAAGAAGGAATAGATTTGAACCAGGATTCGATGGCTGTTCAGAGAGTTAGAGAGGCTGCTGAAAAGGCTAAGATTGAA
>DATDZG010000008.1:0-2067 GCA_035288805.1 Candidatus Nanoarchaeia archaeon | reverse complement strand
ATAAACCTTCCGGTAGACAATCCGATTTTATTAAGAAATATCTGGATAACTATGATTTTTTTATATGCCTTTGCTGCATCTGTTCTTCCTGTATGGTTCCTTTTAAGACCAAGAGATTACTTAAGTTCTATACAAATGATTTTAATTTTGATTTTGGGAATTGTTGCATTTTTTATCGCGCGCCCTGTTATTAATGCTCCTGCTTACATCTCAGGGGGTATTTTTCCTTTATGGCCCATTCTTTTTATTACAGTGGCGTGTGGGGCGGTCTCTGGATTTCATGGGCTTGTTTCTTCTGGAACAACAAGCAAGCAGCTTGCAAAAGAATCTCATGGAAAGTCTGTTGGCTATGGAAGTATGATACTTGAAGGAACTCTTGCTATTCTTGTAACTGTTGTTGTTATCTCTGGATTAAAATGGGGCTCTGGCTCTGGAAGCTTTCAGGAAATTCTTGGTCAGGGATGGATTGTTCTTTTCTCGACTGGATTCGGAAACATTGTAGGAAATGTTATTCCTTTTCTTAGCATAGGCATTGCTGCTCTTCTTGGGGCATTTATGGTTAACCAATTTATTCTTACATCAGTTGATACTTCTGCAAGACTTGGAAGATTTGTAATTTCAGAACACCTTGCTCCAAAACTGAAAAATCTATTTGTCACAACATTGATTACATTGGTTCCTGCATGGCTTCTCGCTGTTACAAATAGCTATGAAACATTATGGAGGCTTTTTGGAACTTCAAACCAGCTTATCGCTTCAATAACAATGATAGGGGTTTCTGCATTTTTTATTTCAAAAAAGATAAAAGTTAAATTCATCATAATTCCGGCGATTTTTGTTTTAGTGACTACGCTTTCTGCATTGCTTTTTCTGACATTTAGAGCAGGAGGGTATATCGGTGAAGGAGAATATCTTCTTGCTGGAATTTCAATGTTAATGTTTATTCTTGGATTGTATGTTGCAAAGGAAGGTTTTGATATTTTAAGGAAAAGGAAATAAAATAGTTTTATTTTCGCCGATTTTTCATCAATTCTCTTTGATTAATTAACATCAAGATAACAGCAGGAATTATGAACAACCAATCAATAACGAAGGTTAATACGACAAATATTATGGCAAGCAAAGAAAGAAAAACAATTTTTTGATTTTTCATATTACTTTTAATATATTAAAACCTATAAAGATATTTGTTTAAATCAACTTTTCCATTTATAACTTCAACGCCTTCATTTTTCAGCATTTTTATTTTATTTCTTGTGCCTGAAGCAAAGCCCCCGACAAAACCATCAGATTTTACGACACGGTGGCATGGGACTTTTGGAGCATGTGGATTTTTGTTCATGGCGTTTCCGACTGCGCGATAGGCTTTGGAATTTAATGCTTTTGCAAGAGTCTTATACGTGGTGATTTTGCCTTTAGGGACTTTTCTTAAGATGGTATAACAGCGCTCGTTGAAGGATTTCATACAATTAAACTTGTAAAATAGCTTTATTAAATTTTGTTAATGAACTATTGTATAGGTTCAGGACATATGTCCTACCCTACATTAACTTAGAAAAGTCAAAATAAATCTGACTAGGAGTGTTATTTTCTAAACTAGTATGTGGCCTAAAATGGTTATATCTCATTCTAAATAATTCTGAATCTTTGTTGCAGAATGCAAACTCTTTATCAAGAGTTTGAAAGAATCTTTCTATCTTTCCGGTTGTGGTGGGGCTATGAATTGCTGTTCTGATATGTTTAATTCCTCGACGATTTAAGGCTCTATCAAACTTTGAATGCTTACTCTTCAATCCAAAAGTAGGTCCATTATCGGTTAATATTTCTCTGGGTTTTCCATGAACTTTGAACAGCGCATCTAGTATCTGAATTATAACATTTGTCGATGCGCTGTTAATGGCAAATAATCCTATACAATATCTTGAACAATCATCAATAACTGCAAAACAATGCTTACCTTCAATCTTTTGATCAGAAACATCCATCTGCCATAATGAATTTGGATGTTTTCTTTGCCAGCGAATATATTTTATTCTCTTCTTTCTATTTGGATTATTTTTTGTAAGG
>DATDZG010000007.1:0-10830 GCA_035288805.1 Candidatus Nanoarchaeia archaeon | reverse complement strand
TCTTATCTCTCCAAGACCTGCTCAAAGTAACAGTCTTGAAGCCAACGAGGTTTCCTTCAACCTCTCTCTCATTCATCCAGACAGCAGCTTCTATGCCTCCAGATTTATATTTTTTAATAGGTCTATTTCCCATTTTGCCCTCCATTCCTTTCGGTTTTTTTTCAATCAGAGCCTTCCCAAGAATCTTTTATCCTCAGTTCATCTCATCCAAGGTTTATTCAACCCTTAAAAGGATAAAAGCAGCAAACATTTATAAACCTGACCCGCGCGGTTGTCATCTGTCTATTGTTTCAAAAATATACTTCACAAAGTATATTTTTGAGACGCCAGATTCCCACCAGGAATTTAAGCGTTTTTGATATATATTTTCCAGTATAATATTACTTAAATAAAAGGCGTGCATACTTTTCTGCATGAGAGGAAAAAGAATTCTCACAACATTAGCTTCTTTAGTCACCTCTGCTTATATAGCATTATCCCCAATACAAACAGAAGCGCAGCAGCCATCAAGAGCAGGCAAATGGTATCTTGGTCTTCTGGGAGAACTCGGCAAACCTTATACTCCAAGTGAGTTCAAAGATTATTTCTCAAACAGCGCCTCTTTCGGATTAGCATATGGAAGACTTCCTCTCGGCAATATCACTGGAGAATTCTCCACTCAATACACCAGATTCTTCCCAAGAAGCAGCCAGCCCATGCAGTTCAACTCCCTTGAAATCGGTATGGAAATGAGGGCATATTTCGACCATGTGAATGATAACTCAGCTGCACTCTATGTTGCTCTCGGTGCCAATCTCGCCTTGACAGAATTAAAGGTTCCCTTAAAAAATGTTCAGGGACTGCTCCGCCCAGGAGACAAGCTCTCAGAACAAAAACCAGCCATCGTAGGCGGTGCAGGGGTTGTGCTTTTCGCTGGCAATAATGTTGCAATTGACATCGGTGCACGCTATCATTGGATTGCCACAGCAGACCAGCCTACCAGTTTCACAACATTAGGAGGAAGATGCAACTTCCTATTTGGTAAATAAAACGTGCTTGAATCAATTCTTCTGGGAAAAACCAAAAAGAGAAAATTCTTGAGAGCTTCTCTATTAACAAGTCTGGCAGCATTATCATTATCTTGTGGAAAGGATAAACCAACACAATCAGGTTCTGGTTCAGGAACAGGTTCTACAGCATCTCAAGCACATTACCAATCAACCTCAAAAACAAATTCATTAGGAATAGCCCAAGTTTCAGTAAAAAACTTTGACCTCTCAACAAAAATAACCAATGAATCAAATCAGCCATTACAAGGAATTGATGTAGCTTTAGTTGACCAGGGGCAATGCTATAGGTTAATTTCAGTAGATCTAAAAGAACAGCCTCTTTATACTTCAGCATCAACCTTCATCCCACTAAGCAGGTTAACAAAACCAATTGCAGAATCAACAAGCGAAGGTCCAGATTTAAATTTAATTATGTATCAATTTTTTGAAGGCCAGCCAAGATTATTCGAAAATAAACTTGTAAATGTCAAACCAGGAGACAAAAGAAGCAAAGACTCAAGAAAAATAACTACAACACCTTTAGCAAATGTATACCAAGTATTTGCACAAAACGATGCCCTTGTAAAAAACTCAGGGATAGTCGAGTTCATTTTAGACAAATCAGGTTCAGCATTAAAAATTCCTGAGTTGCAATTCGCATCAACATTAAACAAAGAAAGAACAAAGTATCTAAACAACATGGCAAGTATACAATCAAGAGTAATGTCTGTATTAAGTCAGGCTTACGGCAAAGAATACGACATCTGGGCGCATTATTTGGACATTTACTCAACACCAACCCCTCTCGGCACAGTACTTTCAATTCAAGAAAGCGATGAAAAATTTTGCACCTTAAGATTAAACATGTTTGTCGAAGGCGGAGGACAAAGAATTCCTGCATACACTGCAACAAGGTTAAAAGGGATGAATGTTGCTCATGATAAATCAGGAACAACAGCATTTTACTATCAGCTGCAAGAAGGATTATACACCATAACAATCACAGAACCAGGTTTCAAGAACATTTCAAAAGAAATAATCTTACGTACAGCCACACCGCCATTCTTTAAGTCCACAACAGTAGATCTGCAAGTCATATTAGACCCAGAAGGAATTTCAAATCCGAGAAGAAGAATAATTCAAACATATTATGAAAGCGGCCAGGCAGCAGTCTGGTTTGATTTCGAGTCAAATACATATGTAAAAGCATCTGGAGAAATCCCTCCATCATCATTGCACGACTTATACATTGAACCTCAAGACCCAGAAATTTCATCGCCAGATTTAATCAGCAACAGAATAAAAAACATTGCTTTAGTGGGAAGTGTCCCTCTTAACCAAATTAAAAATGGTTCAGCTTACAGATTAGTTTCAGGTTATTATTCTGGAAAAGATTCAGAAGGTAGAGACGCAATTTGGGGTCCAGGCTCGTCTTTTGTAGTAAAAACAAGAGAAGGCAACTGGGCAAAGTTCATGGTAGAATCATTAGAAAGAGAAAACCATAAGATGATAATAACCTATCAGATCACAGGCAATTCAAACGGAATTTTTCGTTATTAACACCACAACAACAAAAATCATCCCAATAAAAAACACCTTCTCAAACAATCCATTAGTTCTCAAAAATCCTCTTAACTTAAATTGAAAAGGCCAAAGCACCCTCACTCCATCTCGTGTCAAACAATCCAGCAAAACATGTGAAACAATCCCGACCAGCATTGCAATATAATGCCCTGGAAAAAATCTCATACCAATTGAAGCAGCAATCAGCATAAAAAACAAACTGTGTGTAAATCCTCTATGTGTAAAAAATAATTTCAAAGGATAAGAAATAATTTTCAATCTTCTTCCAAGAAAAGAAACAGAAGTATCTAGGTCTGGAATCAAAGCCCCAGCCATAACAAGCAAAACAAGAATCAAAGAATCCAAGTCCAAACCATAAATCAACAGCCCAATCAAAAATCCAAACAAAGCATGGGTTCGATACATCATAAACTCAAAACCTCTTCAATCAATTTCGTATCATCAGCATCATCAACCCCATTAACAATAATCTCACATCGGTCAAACATCTCATTCTTAACAACCTTCCCATTAACAGAAATCTTCTTTCCCATAACTTCATTTCTAAGCTCATTAAACTCTTTCCCATTAATAATTTTATCAGCATGTTCTCTAAAAGCAACAATCCTTATATTGCCCGAGCCGTCATCCAAATAAAAGTTCAGAATAGGAATCCTCCTCGCTGTTGTAGCACCATGCTCATTGCAAACATGCTTATCTTCCTGCAATGTAACTTTTTTATAACATTCTGAGCAGGAATCATAATGCTTAGGTTCAAAAACCTGAACAACATACCCATTAACATTAACATTCTCCCCAGCAGTAATCTCAGAAATTTTCTTCTCAACAGTAATTCTTCTAAGAGTTCCCTGCTTAACCTCAATATCATCAACGACATCAAAAACTATTGAAGATTTATTTCCTAAGTGCAGTTCTTTAAATCCATTATTTTCTTTTACATAACCATTCTTAACTTCAATAATTCTCCCTTCTCTAACAGCATTACTCTCAAGATGCTGAATCAAGTTAGTATCCCACAAAGCAACTCTTATCATTGCAGTTTCATCCCCAAAAAGAAAACTGCCAACCTTTCCAATCTTTCCATTCTTATTAAACTCTCTAACACCATAAACATTAACAACTTTGCCAATCAGGTCAACAGAGGTTATTCCTGGAACAACATCATTAATTTTCAGCTTTCTTCTTCCTTCTTCATAAACCTTCACATTATACTCATGGGCAATAATGTGCGCAGCCCCCTCCAAAGAAATCAAATCTCCAAGCTGTTTCAGCTTCTCATCAATTTTCTGCTTAATAACAATCCCATCAACATCTTTCTCTTTCTTTATCTTCTCAACAATTTGCTCGTAATTTAGTCCTATCATAATCCATCTCCATCAAACAACCTTCAGTATAAACACAAAATCTCTCTTCTCAATTTCTATCCCTTTTCCAGGTTTAAGAAGGAATGCTTTTTTATCGTTTTCTATACTCAAGGGTATATATCCGTTCTCCACTTTCCCAATTCCAGAGTAATCTCCTTTATTCCTTGCATCAATTAATTTTCTCTTAAGCTCCCCAATCTTCTTGAAATCAATCTCTATTTTCTTCTTCAAAATCAATCCCCGCGTATAATTCAGATGGGCGTTTCCAAAATCCCCGTTTATTTCTTCTTCATTAAGCTCTATAACCAGCTCATTGTTTTCAATTTTCAAAGATTTATACTCAATCTTTCTCTCTTTCATCTTCCTTTCAATCAATAATCCAAAATTCTTCTCAACATCAGGCCAGCACATCTCAAAATCCCAGATAATTTTCCCATTGCTCCTCTCACATATATTGTCCTTGCTAAATCCCCCATTCTCCCCCATCTCAATCAAAGCATCATTGACAGCGAGTTCAACAATCATCTCTTTTCCCAATCTTTTTTCCTCGCTCTCAAAGTATAATTTTAAAACCCCTGCTTGCGTCTCTCCAATTTTATCAGTAGTCTCAGCTCTCTGCTTAAATAATTCATACATCAGCACACTCCCCATAATTATCATAAACACAGCAAAAAAGAATAACAATTCACCGCTCCCTTTTTTCCCAAGAGAAGTTCTCTTTTGGATACAAGGCATAATGCTTTTCTTTGTGGATACAAAGTTTTTCTTTTCGCAAAAGAAAAAGGTTGTTAGCATCTGTCCACCATCCTAACCTCAATCTCTTTATTCTCATCAGGAACTTTAATCAAAATTACCCCGGGATTTTTCTCTTTGCCAAGCTTGGAATTCTGAATAACATGCAGTTCTTCCCCATCGGGCTTTAGGTTAATTTCAATCTTCCAGGTAAGGCATCCTCTTCTAGGATACAAAGGATTAAAAATTTCTTTTGTCTTCTCATCCAATAGCTTGTAATCACCAGAATAATAACCATGCAATATAAGACCCATCATGCTTATATTTACCTCTGAATATTCAGCCTCGCTCCCAAGATAAGACGCCAAATTAATGTTATTGTCCAAAGAACTTTGAGCATCTAATTTCTCCTGAAAACTGGTTCCAAAAAAGCTCAGTAAAAACAATATCAAAATATAGCAGAACAAAATAAGAAAACCATACAGATACATTCCAATTTCAGCTATCCCCTTTTTATTCATTTTTAAGCTCAATCACAAAAATATTAATCCATCCTTTTTTTATCCCGTTATCATTAACCAAAACAAAATACCTTTCATCGCTGCATATATTTTTTCCATGGCATAAAAAATCCCTGTTAGTCATTAAGATATTGTCATAAATCTCCTTCTTCTTTCCATCATATTCCAGCGTAGCTTTAATCCCTATATTCCTCCCCTTAATCTTCAGACAATTTTCAAATCTTTCAGAAGTAAACTTCTCAGCATAAATCTCATTGCCATCAGAAAAGCAATCAGAAGATAAAACAGCTCTTTGCATCAGCAAAGGATGATGAACCTCTCTAACATCAAAGCTTTTAACAGCAAATCTGCTAAACAAAGTGATAGTCAGTATAATAAATATAAAAATAACGGGAATTACAACAATCATAGAAACAGTATCCTTGCTCTGCTGAAACGCATCTTCATCTCCCATTAATCTCAACCCCACCCTCATTTTTCTCAATAACAAACTTCTTGTAAGCCTTATCCCCAGAGCTATACTCAACCTCGTTGTCACCATCAAAAAAATCATACTCCAAACTTCTATTGTTCGCAGCAGACCTGACATTAACCTTAGAATCCTTAATCTCCAAATACAATGGCTCTTTGAACTCTTCAGTTATTTTTACATCCCCATCATCAAAAATCTTTACAGCATCTATATTCATTCCAATCTCTCTGCTTGCGTATCCAAGAAAAATAATACTGCTAAGTTTCCCAGAAAGAAATCCATAGAGAAGTATAACAATAATCAAAGCAAGTATAAAATAAAATACCTTAAGCCATAAGAATCCTTCAGCCCCTTTTTTATTCATATTATTAAAAAGAATTAATCATTTAATAGTCTTTTCTTTATGATAACTGAACTCTGCTTAAATACACAGTCCCATTATCTCTTTTAAAATAGAAATTTCCAAATTCATACCCGCTTGCCAAGAAATACCCGCAGCTATTCCCAACATCCTTAATCCCAAACTTAAATCCATAGCATAATGCATTCTCATTATCCGCGCATGCATTGCCGTCGATTTCTCCCTTGCATAAACATAAGCATGATTTCCCGGAGCATTCCGCCCATTTGGGTTTAAAAATCTCTTCCTTAAGATTAAAACTCTTCCCTCCAACCAGAGTTTCTTTGCAATCTTCTCGCCCAATCTTGTCTTTTCCTTCGGGAAATGCAATCAAACTATAATCTTTCCCAATTCCATACAGCACGCTATACACTTTGCCATCTTCAGCTATTTTTAATTTATCAACCAAAACAGCAAACTGCTGCTCACTATGTATGTTCTCTTCATTACTCCCGGATAAAATCTTAAACAAGCTTTCAGGAAAAGACCTTACAGCAAGAATAGCAACAATTGTAATAATAATTCCAAGAATCACAACAAGAATAATATTGCTATCTCCCTTTGCCATAATCAACAATCCTCATTTAGTCGGAACATTAATCGCGTTCTTCACAATCTCATCTCCAGCAGATTCATTCGCACTCTTTATCAAATCTCCAAAACTCCCCATAAGAGCGGCAAATTTATCTCTGAAAGCAATAACAAGCAAAACCAAGACAACCAGCACAAGAATAAATGCTGCAATGGTTGTTAAGCTCCATTCACCTTTTTTCATACAAAGAAGAATAAACAGGGATTAAAATACCTTATGGTTTTCCACTCTTAGTTTTCTTTTCCACTAATGCTTTTCTTTCACGAGGCGATTTGTCGCCTGTGCCCTGTTGAAATATTTCAACTAGGGTTCTAAAAGAAAAGGCTTATTCCCTGCAGTCTTTTCTCACGCCAGCACAATCCTCTTCAATAGGGAATTCCCAGCATCTATATTCCTTTAAAGAATCTCCATCCTTATCGATTATCCCATCACCATCAGCATCAAGTTTCCAACTAGCTCTGCAATAAGCGGATTTTTCCCTTGCATTCTGCGTAGTGTACGTCTGAGCAGAGCCACACTTGCTGCTGCAGTCACTTATAGCGGTATCAAGATTATCAGAACTAACCTTATTAATCCTGTCCAATAGCTTTGCAAAACTTCCAGTAAAGAACGCTACCAAAATAACAAGTACCACAACCAAGATTATTAAAATAATTATAATATTAAAAGAAAGTTCAGCCCCTTTTTTATTCATACCAATCTTATCCTCACGTATTATATAAACTTTTCTTTTCCTTTTCAAGAACAACTTTTAACAGTATTGATATAACTGTTCAAAATCCAGCAGACATTTCCTTTGTTTTTAAGCAATTGAAAGTTTCCATTAACTCTCCAGTTGTTCATATCATCTCCCAACCCAACATAATCCAACACGCTATTTTCTTTAACAGCATAAGCTCCTTTATCATCAAACTTAATTATTAATTGTCCTTTTATCTCCATTCCGTTTTTATCAATATAGCAGTTCAATCCTTTAGAGCTCTTAACCAACCCTTCATATTGAAGTTTAGAACTATCTCCCATCAAAGTGTCAGTTCTCTCTCTTATATTCCTCATCTGCACTCCAGAATCAGAAAACAGCAATTGATGGGTTTTATAAAAATTATTCAGCTCAATTTTGCATCCACAACCATCTTCTTTAAAACCTCTGCAGGAATTAACGTTTTTAATCAATCCTTCAAATCCAGAATAGGCATTTTCATCAATAACAACAATGTTCAGCTCATCCTCTCCGAATCCGAGTGCAGTTTTAGCAGCATCCCAAATTTTAGCAGGATAAACAAGCAATATCAAAACAACAGCAATCAATATTATGACCATGCCAGCAATTTTCTCAACACTCCACTCTCCCTTCTTACCCATTTCCAAACACCGCTTTCATACTCTCAAAAGCATTCAATAATTTATCCTTAAACATTCCAACCAAAACAATCAGCACCAGCAAGATAACTAAAGCAATCAAATACTTTGCAATAGTCTCCCATTCAAAACTACCCTTACAATGAATGGTCGCCGGGGGTTCATAAGGGAGCCGCTGGGAGCCCTTATATTCAAAACTTCCTTTAGTGTCATTATTTCTTAACATTGTTCTTATCATACTCCTTCAATTTGCTCTCCAGTTTCTTATCAGTAATCTCTGGATTAATATAAAAGGTTGCTAAATCGCATTCGCTCCTGACAACCTCATCTCCTGTCATTATAGCTGTTCCGGGTCTGAAGCCCTTTGAAGCCAATGTCACAGTCCCAATAGAACCAACAGTAACAGCCAACCCAACAACGTTCGCAGCCCCAGCAATCTTTCCAGGAATTTTTAAAATCAATTTTTTCGCTGTTGCGATTATCGCTCTCCCGCCAAGACCTCGTCTAAAAAGCTGGTCTAATCCAACACCTTCAATAATCCCTGTTTGAACTCTTTTGCCCCATTCAATATCGTTATCAACAGTAAACATCACATAGAACGGTTTTCCATAATCTATCATTGTAGCATCCACGCTTCCGAAATCTATTCTTGCATCCTTAACATCAGTAAGCAGTTCTGCATAGGTCTTCTCATTATACTTAGGTTTCTTGGTATTTAAAAAAATCTGATAATTACCCCAGTCAAACTTTTTAATTTCACTCTCAGAATCAACATAAACCTCATTGCATGCTCTGCAATAAGTCTTAGCTCGCTCAAACTTAAGATCGCTAAAAAAGTCCTCCCTCCCAAATCTATAACTCGAAAGACAATTTAATTGCTTATCAGCAAAGGATCTATACAGCACATCCTCATTATCAGCTTTTACACTTTCAACATAAGTCTTGCAAGGACTGTCATAATTAAAAGCTTTAAATCCCAAAGCAGGTTTTCCAAGTCTGCTCGATTGAACATCAACCCATGTCTGGCAGCTGGCCTTGCCCTGTGCAACCTCGATAAATCCGCCAAAATTGCTCATGAAAGCAATAAGCACAACCGCAGTTAAAATCAATAGTATCAAAGATACCAAAACCCATGCTTCCATCCCCCTCTTCCCGATATGTTTCATTTTTACCTGAACAGGTTACTCAAACCATTTTTAATAATCATATACACAATCAGCATAAACACAATTACAATAATAATAGTCAATAAAACCTGAAACTCACTCATCCCTTTTTTCATACGACCCCTAATTTAATACTGTTTGCAAGCAAAGTAAATATAAACGTGACAATCAACGCAACAAGGAAATACAATATTCCTGTGATATATAAGTTTTTACTTAAGCTCGCTCTCTCATTGATTTTATCCTGTCCATTTTCAATCCCGTTGGCAAGTATAGTCAAAACAATTGCAATTTCAACAACATACAGCCCAATAATCATCTGCAGATAATACCCAGGAATAATGCTTGGAATCTCAAAAAGTTGTAAAAGTCCTTGCAATCCCTGATTGCCAAATCCCTCGCCAATATTCTGGTTGGTGGCAGTAAAAACACTTGTGAGTCTGCTCAGCACAGTTATTATCATGGCAGAAATCCCGACAACAATCCCTGCAATTATAGGTGTAAGAAAACTAATCTGGCTTTTCATGCTTGATAAAATATCCGAAAGCAAATCTTTCAGTCTTTCATTAACAGAATGAATATTGTTAACATAAAAAGAAATGCTGGTCATAGACTTTGCAGCAGCCTCAGGAGATTTTCTAGCAGCTTGCAGCAAAACCTTCATGCTGCTCTCAACCAGGCTGCTGGGGTAATGCCAAATAGCTCCATCTTGTCCAAACATAGCCTCTTTAAGACTCAATCCTTGCTGTAATAATCTCTGAGCAACAATTCTAAAAAAACTTCCAGTAGGCGTTCCTTCCAAAGTATTCGCAACCTCTGAAAAAGCAACCTCAACAGGCACACCATCCCCAACCCTGTTCCCCAATTGAAACAACCCCCCTGAAAATTCTCTTTCAAGCTTCATAGTCTCTTCTCTCATTTTAACAAGTCTTCTGGACTTGATTCCAAAATACAATCCTAAACTCAAAGCCAAAGCAAGAGGTAAAAACAAACTGAAAATCACAGCCCCTGCACCAAAAGGCCCATAACAATCATTCCCAGAGCAATCCAATCCATTCTCAGATTTGTAATCCAAAAAATTCCCACCTAAAAATTGAAAATCAATATTATTGTAATGCATCATCAAAGGAACAAACCCAATCAAAGCAATAAAAACAAAAATAAAAAAAGCAAAAATCCACGCAGGTATAACAATCTCAGTCTTCCCTAAATGAAAAGAAACATTTTCATATTTCTTAAACCTCTTCTCGATTAAATTGCCCTCATGATATCCTGTTGGTCTCTTGCTCAATATTCCCATCCCTAAAAAATAAACAGACAAAGGCAAAACAATCAAATACAAAATTCCAAGTATCAAAAGTTTAACAATCCCGGAACCACCCATCAAACTTCCAACAAGAGGCAATATCACCAGTCCAAGAATAGGCAGTATAACCCCGAGCATATGAATCATAGTGATAGGATTTTTCAAGTCCTGAGCATAATGCAGCATTTTTTCATGAGTCCCCTCAAGCATAATCTCCAATGATTTCTCAAGCATCCCGATTCTTCTGTTCTCCTCATGCTCATACAAGCTCCCTTCAATCAAATGAAAAGCCTCAACAAATTCCAG
>DATDZG010000006.1:0-2078 GCA_035288805.1 Candidatus Nanoarchaeia archaeon | reverse complement strand
AAAGCTTTTTGTCCTTGTTTGGAAGCTGTTACTGATATGGGCATACCCTTGCTTAAATGCCTGATATCTGTTGTATGGGTATCTCCCCACTTGTGCATTTTATTCAGCTTGATTAATATCTTCCTCTTAATCTCTTCCATAAATTAGCTTATCTGAATCAATTTATAAAGGTTCTGATTTTATACATTGAGTAATCATACCGAAACCTATATAAATAAGCTGTGTTTCTATAACGATAATAAAAAAGGACTATACAGATGAAATCCAAAAAATTATCAATCTTTTTAAGTGTCTTAGGAAACTCACCCAAAGCAAGAGTTTTAGAATATTTGATAGAGACAAGAGGATTGGATATTTGCTTAACAGATTTGGCAAGAAACTCGAGGGTTAGTAGAGCAACTTTAATTAGAATGTGGAAAGACCTTATTAAAGAAAAAGTCATAATCCCAACAAGGAATGTTGGAAGAGCTAAGATGTTTAAGTTAAATGAAGGGAATCAATACATTGAAAATATGATTAAGATATTCAACCTCTGCATGAGAGAAGAGGCTAAAATTGGATTGAAAGGAATTAAGGACATAGAGCCGATTCCTGCTTGATTATTTTTTCAAAACAATATCCCCTTTATCATGGATTATGAATTTGATCTCATCTCCCTTATCCCAATCTTTTAATCTAACTAGTTGATTTGGAATACTTAAGAAGAACTGCCCTGTTTTACTTTTTTGCAATTTTCTTTTTAGCATTTTAATCGTTCTTAGTTAATTGGTGATGATAATAAAAAGGAAATACAATAGAGAATAAAAACATCAGAACAAGGAAGATTAACATGGATCTGAAATAACTTAATGTTTCTTGAGTTAATTTTACACCAGTCACAATTATAGCAAAACTTACAGAGAACTTTGAAAAATTCGGTTTTTGAGTAGTTTTTCTACTCAAGAAAAAATACTTGCTATTTTTTGCTTAATTTTCCTTTATTCCTGTTGTTTTTTTCCTCATTTTCTTGTTTTTTAATTATTAAAAGATAGCTCTCGCTATGTTGAAAGCAATCTTCTCATTTGAATTAAATTGTAAGTGAAGCAGCACATTACCTGCTGCGCAAATACCCTATATAATTCGGTAAGCAACGTCTTCCCGCCATTCATGACATTGTGCATGACAGCAAAGGGTCTCTCGCCTGGAGCTTTCTTTCTCATAATGCGCTTGTTTCTCAGCCATTCTTTAGGAGAGAGCTTCTTGTTTTTTGAAGCTTTCTTCATTGTTGCATTGCCTTTTGCTTTTGTTTTTCCTGAGTAGCCCCTGTCTCTGTAAACTACTTCATCTGGATTTGCCAAGTCCAGATTGCAGTCAGCCGTGCTTGCTGTTGTAACTCCGACTGTTTTTATGATGCCTGTTTTTAGGCATGTTTTAATGTGCTTCTTATAACCAAAATAACTCTTGCTTCCTTTCTTACCCCAGCTGCCATCTTCATTTCTTGCTGATGGCTGGCCTTTCCCTCTGTCATTCATCCCAGAATTTGTTTTGCCAGGTGCTGCTACTACAAATGCAGCATCCTGCATTACTCCTTTTGAAGTTTTGATTCCTTTTTCTTCCATCTGCCTGTGAAGCTCATCCCAGATTTCATCTATTATATTGTCTCCGGCTAATGCCTCTCTGAATCTCCATATTGTGCTGTAGTCAGGAATTTCATTCGGAAATCCCAGGAATTTCTGGAATGAAATTCTGTCTGCTACTTGGTATTCTATTTCCTCATCAGAAATGCCGTACCAACTTTGCAGCACGAGAACTTTAACCATCAATACTGGATCATAAGGTGGCCTTCCTACTTTATTCTTTACTCTCTCGAAGAATTTTCTGAATTCTTCCCAATCAACCAGCCTAGATATCGGCTCTAATCTGTCTCCTAATTTCTCAACCCTCTTGTAGCTTAAGCTTGTCCCAAACTGTTTTAAAGAATAACTTCTCATTATTTATCACCTCGAATTTTATACATTTACCGACGGTAAACAAGTATATATAACTTTCGTTGCCGTCGGTGAATGCATTAAGAATTAATTAGTTTTGCAAAGTTCTCT
>DATDZG010000005.1:0-38149 GCA_035288805.1 Candidatus Nanoarchaeia archaeon | reverse complement strand
TTCTCTTTAACACAAACATTATAATTTTTATCAATCTCCAATTTCTCAGGCAATCTTTTTGTTTTCTGCAAACTCATATCCCTGCTTCCATGTTTTAATTTAACATCAAACTTCTTCTCCCACTCTCCAAGTTTCTTGTAAAACTGATAATAATTTTGCTCCTTGACTCCTTTGAATTTTCTTCCATATTTATGCAGTTCATATTTTTGTATTCCAAGCTTGCAGTCATTCTCTTTGGCAAACTCAATAATCTTCTCAATCTCCTCTTCATTGAATTTAGGAAAATAAACAGGAGTCAGCCAGACTTCAATCTTAGTTTTCTTTAACATCTTTATTCCTGCAACAACTTTATCAATATCATACAAAGAACTCCCAAACAGCATCTTGCCCCTCTCTTTATCCAGGGAATGCAGGGAAACATTAATCTTATCCAATCCAGATTCTTCAAGGAGTTTTACACTATTTTCACTCAACAAACTCCCATTGGTAATCATAGAC
Source organism: Candidatus Nanoarchaeia archaeon (assembly GCA_035288805.1). Classification (GTDB taxonomy): domain Archaea; phylum Nanobdellota; class Nanobdellia; order SCGC-AAA011-G17; family GW2011-AR20; genus DATDYH01. Next base: position 37,651 of record DATDZG010000005.1, on the reverse strand, counting down.
ACTTTCTTGATTCCTTGAATCTTCTTCAAATCATGAACCAGCTCAATCAATCTTGGATACATCATAGGTTCTCCAACACTATCAACGTGTGCCCAATCTACCCCATTGTAATAATCAACAATTTCCTTAATCCATTCAATCAACCAAGGCAAATCAACAACATATTGAGTATGCCTGCTGTTTATCCCAGCATCTGTGCTGCAAAAAGGGCAGTTTAAATTGCAAAGCGTCGTAGCTCTTATCTGCAGCAAGCTATTGTTATTCCTAGTAAGAATCCCGATATACGCCAGCCCAATTAACGGGATTCCAGATTCCTTAGTAATATGAACAATTTCCATACAAAAATGCGTAAAAAAACATTAATAAACCTTTTCAGGGACCCATAGGGTTTATAAGGGAAACGGAGGTAGCCCTTATTATGATTTTAGGCAAAATAACAGGAAGAACCTCAACATTGAGCTTCGCTTTCGAAGTATCTGGGAGTCCAAAAAAATTTGATTACGCTCAAATAATTCATGAAAGCAATTATGTTCTCTGCCAGATTGTAGAGATAGAAAGAGAAAAATCAACAATAGCGTTTTGCCATATCGTAGGTTATAGAGAAGATTCAATCTTAAAGCAGTTATTAACCCCTCCGGAGCCAGGCACAGAAGTGTTGAAAGCAGAAGATTCTTTCATAAAGGAAACCCTAGGCTTAAAAGAAGATAAAAACTCAGCATATCTTGGGACATTGAAAGGTTATGACAATCTGAAAGTTTACTTAGATTTAAACAAACTCTTAACAAAGCACGTCTGTATCTTGGCAAAATCAGGCTCTGGAAAATCTTATTCAACAGGCTGTTTAATAGAAGAAATTCTAGAAAGAGAAATTCCTTTATTAATCATAGACCCCCATGCAGAATACTCAACCTTAAGATTACAGAATGACAAAGACAAAGAAGCCTTATTGAAATTTGGGATTACTCCAAAAGCTTTCCGCAATATTAATGAATATTCTCCAGACCCGGAAATAAATCCAAATACAAGGCATTTAAAACTAAACAGCAATAACATGACATCATCAGAATTAATCCACTTGCTTCCCGCGAAACTCTCAAACGCCCAGTTAGGTTTATTATATTCAGCATTAAAAAGCTCAGACAACAAAGCAGATTTTGACAGGTTAATCTACGAACTGGAAGCAGAGGAAAACACAGCCAAGTACACAATAATCAATATTATTGAATATTTAAAAAAGTTAGATTTATTTTCAGAATTCCCAACTTCCTTGCAAGAGTTAATCCAGCCAGGAAAATGCTCAATTATTAATTTAAAAGGCATTGACCCTGAATTGCAAGAGGTTGTTGTCTATAAATTAATGAAAGATTTATTTGATGCACGCAAACGCAACAATATCCCTCCATTCTTCGCAGTAATAGAAGAAGCCCATAATTACCTGCCAGAAAGAAATTTCGGAGAAGCAAAATCCTCATCAATATTAAGGCAAATCTCTTCAGAAGGAAGAAAATTCGGTTTAGGTTTATGCATCATCTCCCAAAGACCATCAAGAGTGGATAAATCCTGCATCTCTCAGGCAACAACTCAAATTATTTTAAAAATTACAAATCCAAATGATTTAAAATCAATCTCAAATTCAGTGGAATCAATAACAGCAGAAACTGAAAAAGAAATAAAGAATCTAGCAATTGGAACCGCATTGGTTACAGGCGTAGTTGACTTGCCTTTATTTGTTAATGTCCGTCCTAGAAGAACTAAGCACGGAGGGGAAGCAGTTAATATCTTAGATTCTGTAATCCCAAAATCTTTCTCACAATCAGATTCAAAAGAGATTCCATCAGAATCAGAAAAAGGAGAATTATTAAATGTAATCAGGCAGAGAAACACAAAGAAGGATTTGGAGTTAATGTCTCAGGAAAAGATAAAAGATATCTCAACAATATTAATCCCTTGTTTATTTATTTCAACAAAAGATAATAATCTTCTTGTCAATCTTAATTCCGGAGAACTAATCAACAACCAGGAAAACGGTTCTGGAATCAAGTTCCTTCAAAAAATAGAATTATCTCCAAATCAAAGAAAAGTCTTTGATACCTCATTGACATTAAAGCAGTTTACATCAGCAGAGTTATTCGCCAAATCAGGAGTGCAATTCTCAGAATTATATGAAACAATAAACTCTTTAGTCAGCAAAGGATATTTAATAAAAGAAAACAATAAGTTAAGGCTGGCAGATTCTTTCGCAATCAACTTAGAATCATTTTCTTCCCCAACATTCCCAGATTATTCCAGGATAGAGTACAATAAAAAACTCGAAAAGAAATTCTCAGGAGAAGAAATTACAAAGTTCTTAAGGACAATAGCTGAAATAAAAAATTCAAAGGAATGCTGGCTGCAGATTTATGAAGTTGGATATAGCAATTAAGAAATAATTGTTAAACAGGAGATAAATTTTTAAAGAAATATGAACCACCAGAGAGATGAATGGTCGCATGATTATTACAACGGTACCTCATGACCCAATAAGAGGAAATGAAGAAACTCTTTATGCTGGAAGGATGCTTACTCTTGGCGAGACTAATCAGATAATTACTGGAGCATTACAGGATCGGAGAGATGAATGCACATATTGCCGAGTTACCACATTTAAAGATTGGAGAAATGGAGTGCTTCAGGAAAGGTATGAAGCCGTAGGAATTGAGAAACTCGTTATGCCAGAAACTAGATTGTGGTTCTCGAGAGATGCCCAGGTAGTAAGGCAAATTAACAAAGCATTCCAAGGAGAGCCTTTATCTCAATGGACAACAGTTGAAGGAATGTTTAATACACACCCTTTCATGAGGGGGCTTGTATACTCTGAGGTTTTATTGAAAAATAATGTTATCCACCAGGAAGTTGAGGAGGTTATGGGAAGCCAAGCTAATGATTTTGGAAGAGAAATGTTCGGATACCGCGCAACAAAATTTTATACTGACAGAGAACAGGCCGTATTCTCTCAATACGAATTAAGGGACTTATTCAAACCAGATGGTATGTTGAGGGCTCTTCCTGATTGCAGAACTCATGGAGAAAACACTCTCAGGTTGCCTATAGATTCAATTCTTGTAACACACCCCAAAGAATTTTTGAAAAGAATCCCCCCTGAAAGAAAAGAACAAACTACCTCTGTTTAAACCCCGGATACACCTTCCTCCCCATAAACACTTTATGATTCTTAACAACCCTTCCTTTATCTTTCTTCATAATCTTCTCAGAATCTTCAACAGCAATCCCCAAAGAAATCAATTCATTCTTCAGAGTCATTATCGCTATTATCTCATCTTCATAAAAATCATTAAACTTCGCTATACCTGGAATACTCAAATCAGCCCCATGGCATAAACTATCTACACAATTATCAACAACCCACACCTTAGGTAAATGTTCAACAGCTTTTTCTATTGGCAAAATAACTTTCCTTATTCCCTCTTCTTTTCCATCTTTATAATCTTCATAAGCATCTTTCAAATCATGCAAACTTTTCCAATCAGCATATTGAAAAGGTCCTGCTTTAGTCCTCACAAGTTGAACCATATGTGCCCCGGTATTTAACTTCAATCCAATATCATGACAGATTTTACGGATATAAGTTCCAGCCTGACATCCAACTTTAAACAAAACTTCCTGCCCATCAATCTCTATAATCTCCAAGTAATAAATCTCCCTCTCTCGTAACTGTCTTTTAACAGCGCTTCTTATTGGGGGCAATTGCTGAATCTTTCCAATAAACTCTTTCTCAATCACTTTTCTTACAACATCTTCATCAATCTCTTTATGAATATGCATCAAAGCAACATACTCCTTGCCAGCTTTCAACAAAACCTCAACAATTCTCGTAGCTTTATCCAATGCAATAGGCAGCACACCTGTTACGTGGGGGTCGAGTGTACCCGAATGTCCAGCCTTCTCAATCCCAAGAATCTTTTGCACATAATCAGAGATTTGATGCGAAGAAGGCCCAGAAAATTTGTTAAGATTAATAATTCCATAGTTGATGAGTTCAGCAACATTTCTTTCTTCTGGCTTTTTACCATAAGCAGGATTACTTACAGCATTCTTTTTAACATGAATTTTAAAATCTCTCTTCTCAAAAGGCAATAAGGTTTCCATAGAGAAGAGTCATTAAATCAATTTATAAATCATTTCTTTAGATAAAATATCTTAACGAGAAGGGGGAGATCATCTTTGGATTTATCTCCTTTTTTGAGTTTATCAATTACTTGTTGAGGAGTCAACCAAAAATATTCAACAAAATCATCATTATTGTAATCTACATGTTCAGCCTCTATCTCATAAACATTCATAAATGCAGAAACGCCGTGTTCTTTAGGTGTTAGATGCCCAAGAACCTTCTAAGGTACTTTGGAGGCATTGATATTTAGCTCTTCTTTTAATTCTCTTTTAAAAGCCTGGAGATACGTTTCTCCGCTTGACACATGTCCACCCATGCTCATATCAAGACAGAGAGGAAAAATTCTTTTACTCGCCGACCTTCTTGGGACCCAAATCAACCCTTTTTTGTTTCTAATAAAAGCATTTACAACGCGAAAATTACTAAGATTAAGTTTATAGACCTCAGAACGTTCCTTTCTTCCAATTATCTTATCATTTTCATCTACTAGGTCTAGATATTCATCTTCCATAGTTTTTCTAGAAACATTACTTGGTTTTCTCATGACTCGGCTTCTGGCTTCTCGGGAAATGTTCTTCTTGTCGTAATTTTGTCTCAGGTTTAACATCAGGAGCCTTAACTTGTTTATCTTTATGTTGCTCTTTCTTCTCCAACTCAATCTCTTCTTTCTCTACGACTTTTGCTTCCTCAGCATGTCCGGAATGATCATGAGTATGAGTATGCTCATGCTTCTCTTCAGCTTTAGCAGCTTTCTTATCTTTGCCTTTTTTATCATCTTTCTTAGGCAAATCAAAAGGTTTGTCAGGCAACTCAGCAAGAACGTATTCAACTTCTTTATCTTTAATCTTATGCTTGTCTTTTAAAACTTTAATCTGGATTTTTGCAGGAGGATTCTTCCTGCCCTGTTTCCACATCTCTAAATTTAAATGTATTCCAAGTTTAACATTCTCGCATTTCATGTGATGCACAATAAATCTTCTTAACTCATTGACAGCCCTTTCAGTTCTCCTATGATCAGGAGCTTTGCTGAAAGCTTTTCTCAAAGGTACATTATAAGTTCTTTCAATCGCCATATTTCCTCAATGGTTCAAAAACCTGTTCTTCTGGAATGTAACTACCAACAACAATTTCATCTCCCATCTGACATACTGCTAATCCTTTTGTTCCGAAGGGAATAATTGCTCTTTTATCTCTAAGGATTTCTTGATGTATCCTACCAATTAGTTCATCATCCTTTCTTATTCCATCAACAATATCTGCAGGTCCTTTAAGATTATCAGTTATTTCCATTTTGTTTTTTCCTATAACCTTTCTTTTTTCCGAATTTTTTCCCTAAATGTTTCTTTTTCCCAGTGGTAGCCGAGGGTTTAGTTTTTTCCTAAGCGTTTCTTTTTTCCGAATTTTTTTCTTTACAAAGAAAAAAACTCTTAGACGTCAATGCTATTTCTTCTCCAGCTTCTTTTTACATGAGTATGTCTTCCAGGGTGAACTCTTCTGGTCTTTCCATAAATCTTAGGAACAGTCCAAAAAGGAGCCCACTTAGTATGCTGCCTGGCTTTTGCCAATCGTAATTTTTTTGGTAATGTTTTTGTCCTTGCCATTTTTCCTTTGTAGTTGCCGGGGGTTAGCCCGTTTTTTCGCGAACCTTTTTGCCAAAAAGGCTCAAGGGTAACGCTGGTAGCCCTTATATGCGTCTTATTTTGAATTCTTTTTTCTCTGTTTGCAACAATCTTAATATTTCTTTAAACTCGTCATCACTAAGCTGCTTTTTAATCCTTCCTGTTTGGATTAAATTCTTCATAATCTCCAGAATCTGAATCTGCTTTTCTGGATAAGCAGCTTTTATATTGCTATATCTTAAAATCGCTTCTTTTGAAAGATAGCTTTTCACAAGATTTTCCAATGCTCCAATTTTCCTTCGCAACTCAAATTGCTCTTGATAATCATTATAATCATTCATTTTTTAGAGAGTGTATCAAGGAATTTCTTTCCTTTTGGAGTTATTACTCTTCCTTTATGAACCCCTTTTTGCTGTTGAACAATAAACTTTTCTTTTTCCAATTGCTGCAAAACAGTTCTTATAATCTTGCCAGAACCAGGATAAAACTTCTCAGGTTTAAATCCTCTGTTCTTCTTACCCCCATATTTTGTCCTTAATTTATTGGTTCCAATAGGACCTAAAACATAAACACTTCTCAACACAGCAGCTGCTCTAAAATACCACCAATCAGGGTTTGCAGGAGGTCTTTCTTTATGAACTCCTGTCTTTACAAAAGCACTCCAGTCAGGAGCCTTAAGCACTTTTTTTAATTCTCCAGCTGCTTTTTCAATAAGTACATTAGGTTCAGCATCATATATTGTTGCCATAACCATTTCACAAGAAAAAGTGTTTTTAAAGGTTTCTATACCCTCTTCACCCGATAACTCTCTTCACTATCCTCAACAGCCCAACCCTTCTTTTTCAACAACTCTCTTAATTTATCAGCTTCCTTCCAATCTTTATGCTCTCTCGCAATTAACCTTGCATCAGCAATCTCTTTGATATCTTGAGGAATCTTCTGCTCTTTTATTCCCCCCAATCCCAATCCAAGAACTTCATCAAACTCCAAAACCGCATTGTACTTAACCTTCCCGGAAATCTTCTCATCTTTCAGCAGATCCCAAACAACAGCAATTGCCTTAGGCATGTTCAAATCATCATTAATTGCAATAAGAAAATTTTTTTCATATTTTCCAGCATCCCCTTTATCAGTTTTATCATCCAATAATCCCCTCACCCTTTCTCTAATATTATTAAATCCTGCTTCAGCGCTTTTAATTACATCATCATTAAACATAAGCTGTTTTCTATAACTAGTTCCCAAGCATAAATACCTATAAGCAAGCGCAGGAATACCTTGTTTTTCCAAACTCTCAAGAGTAATAAAATTCCCTTTTGATTTGCTAATCTTCTCATCTTTCAAAGTTAAAAACTCGCCATGCATCCAATACTTAACAAATTTTTTCCCAGTAGCAGCTTCTGATTGTGCAATCTCATTTGTATGATGCACAGGTATATGGTCTATTCCCCCGCAATGAATATCGAATTGTTCTCCAAGATATTTCATAGCCATTGCCGAACATTCAATATGCCATCCAGGAAATCCTCTTCCCCATTGAGAATCCCACTCCATCTGTCTTGTTTCATTTTCAGGAGAAAATTTCCATAAAGCAAAGTCAGTCTTATTTTTCTTTCCTCTAACATCAACCCTTGCTCCAGCTTTCAATCCAGAAATATTCAAGCCTGCCAGCTTGCCATAATCTTTTAACTTGCTGCTGTCAAAATACACCCCATCATCAATCTGATAAGTAAATCCTTTCTTCTCCAATCTTCTTATCAATCCAATCTGCTCTTTAATATGCTGAGTTGCCCTGCACCAAATCTCAGGCTCTAAAATATTTAGTTTAGAAATATCTTTTTTAAAAGCCTCTGTGTAAAACTCAGCAATCTCCCACGCACTCCTTCCTTCTCTCTTAGCTCCTTTTTCTAACTTATCTTCTCCAGTATCTCCATCAGAAGTCAAATGCCCCACATCAGTAATGTTCATCACATGTTTAACTTTAAATCCATTAAACAGCAATGTTCTTTTCAAGAAGTCTTCAAAAATATATGTCCTTAAATTCCCAATATGGGCATAATCATAAACTGTCGGACCGCAGGTATAAAGACCAACCTTTTCTTTCTTCAAAGGCTTGAAAATCTCTTTCTTCCGGGTGAGGGTATTATAGAGTTTAAGCATATGCTATTGAAAGATATAAAATATTTAAACCTATGGATAATCTTTTATATCCGAGGATTCTAAGAAAGTTATGAAAAAGATTCTCACATTATTAATCATTCTTTTAATGACCCCCTTCGCTTACGCAGCAGGCTATGGCGGTGGAGGAGGAGGTGGAGGCTCAAGCAGCACATTGGAGTTTACATCGTCAAAAAACTCAATAGATAAAATTCTGCAAACTGGAAATTATTACACTTTAAAGTTAAAAGATAAAAGCTCTTATGATATTTTTATCCGCAATCAGGATGAAAATAAAATCATTTTAGTCATCGCAACCACCCCCCTTCAAGAAATAACCTTTGTATTAGGCAGCCAAAAAGAAATTGACTTAAACCAAGACGGGGTAACAGACGTTTTATTTGAAGCAAGCCAGATTATCCAAGAGGGAAAAAGAATTCAGGTAGCAATAAAAGACAATTTTGAAAGAAATCAAAAGAAAGAAACGTTTCAGCCAGCTAAAGCTCCAGAACAACAGCTTCTCTGCGGGGATAAACCAACAAGAAGAGAAAGGGTCAAATGCAGGCTAGATTTAGATAAAGAAAAACTCGAATATGAATATGAACTAAAATTTCTACCAGAAGAATGTATCCCTTTAGCAGAAAACAAAAAGCAGAAGTGCATTCAAATCTATAAAGACGTGCAAAAATGCTGGAAATTCTCGCAGGATGAATCAAGAGTTAGTTGCATCAAAACTCAATTGAAATTCAAGGGAGTGAGCGAGGAAATACGAGAATGCACAGTCCTTAAAAGAGAAGAAAAAAGCAAATGCATAGATGATGTCAAGGAAAATGTTTTCACTATTACTAAATTTAAGATGTATAACCTTGAAGAAAAAGCAGAAATATTATTAGAAGAGGGTAAAGCATCTCCAGACATTGTCGCAGATTTGATCACAGAAATAGAAGGAAAGAAAATAGAGTTTAATCTTGCAGGAAGCATAGCGGAGAAGAGACAAATAATATCCCAAGTCAACCAGCTATGGAAAGAATTCTTAAAAAAGATTTAACTATTTCACAACATCAATAGCCAGGCTTGCTTCAGTATCAGGCTCACTAATTCCAGAGCCAGAAATAACAACATTGCATGTTTTATCCCCTAATTTCGCATTTCCAAGAGCCTGAACTCTTAAATCAATAGAAACTTGTTTTCCAGAGGGAATATCATAGCTTCTTGATTTCAATGAGTTTGTTGCTGCAAAAAAGCACTTAACATCAGCAGTTAAACTCTCAGTGGCTGCAATCACGCTGCCATAATCATTATCATCAATATTAGCTATAATCACTTTAATCTGCTCTGTACTCCCTGTTTTTATTGTAAGTGTATCAGGTTTTAATGTCAATAATTGTTGAGCATTAAACTCTTCAAACTTCCCTTCAATCTCTCCAAATACCTTATCGCTTGTTCCAAGAAGTTTCTCTTTTATTGTATCAATAAAAGCCAAACCCACAATTAAAATGGTAACTCCAAGAACAACAATAATTATAGTATTGACAGAAAGCTCCAATGCACCTCTCTTTTCCATAGCAATATTAATTAATCCTTATTTATTAAACTTTCTGAAAGGTTTAATAAAAAGAATAGAAGAAGATTATCCCTTTATTCCTGTAGATGATTTTCTATACTTTACTATCATACACGTAGGATACCTTAGCCCAGGAATAACCTGATCACTCGCTGGAAAATCACAAATTTCTTCAAAAGACTCTATCCTAGCTTGGCTTAATACCCAAGGATTAAGATATTCCATCATTGTGTGTCCTGGTTGCCTTAATTGAATTTTGCGATCGAAAATATAAGCTGTTACAATTCCTTGATTAAAATAATCTGACTGTCCATCATTAACATGCCCTTCTAACGAACTCCTAAATGGATGTTCTGCTAAAACAACTATCAGCCCTTCAGCCTTGGTTACGCGAATCATCTCTGATAAAGATTTTGGTACATCCTCAGAACTTTGTAGGGCATAATGACTAATGGCAATATCAAAATATCCATCTTCATAGGGCAAAGCATTCATATCCCCCACTCTAAAGGATCCATTAATCCTGCACTTGGCTAATTCAATCTGCTTCTCTGATATATCTATTCCCCAGACTGCTGCTCCTTGTTCAGTGTAATATTCAGCATCATGCCCTGAACCGCATCCAACATCAAGCAATTTTTTTTCAGTTAAGTCTGGAAGAGTCTCATAAAATCTTTTTCTTGTCTCTCTATCAAACTCCTCCGTCTTTTTTGAATATTCATCACAAAAGCTATCATATTGATTTTTATTCATCTTGTTTATACCTCTAATTTGCTACTCTCAAGAAGGCATTAGTCCATATTTAAAACTCATCTCCCCCTAAAGGGGTATATAATAGAAAGATTCATATAATCCAAATTCTTTCCAAGACTATGCTCAAACAGGACTTGCAGGGAATTGGATTAACAGACGGTGAAACCAAAGCATACCTCGCTATGCTCGAGTTAGGCTCTTCAACAGTAGGACCAATAGCTAAAAAATCAGGAATATCCTACTCTAAAATTTATGAAGTTCTTGAAAGATTAATTGATAAAGGAATTGTCAGTTTTATTATCAAAGAGAAAACGAGATATTTCCAAGCTATTGAACCAAATATGTTATACAGATTTTTAGAAATGCAAGAATCTGAAATTGAAAAAAATAAAGAAAAGTTAAAGAAAATAATCCCTGAACTGGAAAAGCATACAAAAATATTTGAAAATAAAGAAGAAGTTGAATTATTTGTAGGATTAAAAGGATTAAGAACAGCCAGTGAAAAGATGTATTCAAATTTTGCTAAAAAAGATATAGCTTTATTTTTATATGTGAATAAAGAAGGCTATTCTGATATAGTAGATGAATTTTATCTTAAACTCGCACCTTTCTATAAACAAAAGGGAATCAAGTTTAAAGGCATAGGAAACAAGACGTGGGCTAAATCAGAATACAGCAAAAAAACAAAATCATTCATTGATGCAAGATATGTTGATTTTCCATTGCCTGGAACTATTGATATCTACAAAGATATGGTTCTCCAAGTCTCTTGGAGCAACAAGCCAATAGGGATTCTTATCCAAAGCAAGGAAATTGCTGAGAATTATAGAAACTATTTCAATGAAGTCTGGAAAGTAGCAAAAAAATAAAAGATGGGAACGGGGAGATTTGAACTCCCGATTGTAGAAGGCTAAGAAATCTTAAACCTTTCACCACGAGCTTCAGTCGTGTACTCTCCCGGACTGAGCTACGTTCCCATCAAAGAAAACCCAGAAGAACAGCATATTTAAATATTTCTTTTTCCCGAGGGTTTTTCTTCACAAGAAAAAGGCTCTTTAAAACTTTTGTTTGAATATAGCCATCCTGCAAAATAAAACCTTAAAAGCCTTGAAATCATTATATTTTCATGGAAAAACTGACCTTCTTAGGAATAGCTGGAAACGACGCTCCAAGCTTAGGCTTGGCATCATCTTGCTTCGTTCTCAATTACAGGCATTACCAGTTAATCTTTGACCCCGGTCCAGGAACTTTAATTAAAGCGAGAGAAGCAAACATCAACATTGCAAACACAAACATCATCTTAGTTTCCCATGCTCATCTCAACCATTGTAATGAACTTAATTTAGTAATCGATGCAATGACCTTTCATGGTCTAGACAACCGAGGATTAATAGTAGGAGATGAATCAGTAATCAACGGTTCAGGAATTGAAAGGCCTATTCTTTCGAGGGCGCATAAAAGATTTATTGAAAAAGAAGTTGTTCTTATGGAAGATCAAGAATTAACCTTGCCAGGAATTAAAATCCAGGCATTAAAAACCCAGCATTCCCTGCCATCCTCTCTAGGCTATAGAATAACAACAGATGAACTGACAATTGTTTATTCAGGGGACACAAAAAACTTTGATGAAATCCCCTCATTATACAAAAATGCAGATATCTTAATTCTCAATGTACCTTATCCAAAAAAAACACAATCAGACACAAACCTAAACATAGACGATGCCCATAAAATTATTTACACCATCAAGCCAAGATTAGCAATCTTAACACATTTCAACAAACAATTATTAAAAGAAAGCCCCATTTATTATGCAAGGGAAATTCAAAGAGAAACAAACATTCAAACAATTGCTGCAAAAGAAGGATTGACAATAGACATCATGGCATTCTCAAAGCTATCAAGGCAAAACACCTTAAACAAATATTAGCAAATACAATGTTAACAAAGTTTTAATACTCGCAATTGTAACCATAACAATGCCCTATCCCATCTGTCACGCATTTGTTGCATTGCAATATAATAAAAATCCAAAGCACACGCTAGGTTCTATTTTTCCAGACGTAACCCATTTGCTGGTAAAAGATAAAAAGCATTTGTTTATGAAAAAGTTTATTCATGAAATAAACGCAAAGAAATACGACAAAGATTTTATTGATGGAATCAAAGTCCATATTGCTCTGGACCATTATTTCCATGAAAAATACATCTACAAAAAACGTGATATTTTAATCAATGAATTTTCAATGCATCCATCAACAGCAGAGGGCTATATTGAAATAGAATTGGATAGATTAGTTGATAAAAAATACCCAGAAGTAGCAAAACTAATAAAGAAATCAATGAAATCAATCAACACAAAACAGTTCGCTATTTACTTATCAGATTCAATTGACCAGCCTCTAAAGAAAGTTAAAAAAGCACTAAGAGACGCAAGATTAGTCACCAGCTTCAAAAAGCCATACAAACTCAGGAACTTGGTTATCAAGGCATTAATCTTAAGAAAATATTCCAGATTAAGAGTCAGAGATTTCCGTTTATTTAAATCAAGAAAAATAATCAAGCGAGCAGAATCTTTAATTAAGGATGATTATCAAAGGGAAGTTGAGAAAGCAATCAGGGCAGTAAGGACATTGAGAAAACATCCTTTCAAAGAGGAATAAAAGGAAAGATATATATATATATCTTTAATCTAATATTTCTATATGCGTAAAAGAAGTTTTGTTCTTATTTTTATTATTTCTTTATTATTAATTGCTGGATGCCAGCAAGGATATTTCGGACAAGGCACCGTTGGAGAGAGGCTTACCGATACATCACAAGACAATCCTGCAGATGAAGACTCGCTTAATGCTGCAAGCAAACCTGTTGGAGATGATTCTGGATATAATCCTAGAAATGACCCAACATTTATTGATTGTACTTTAACAGAAAATGCAATTAATCCTTTTTGCACTCCTGAAACAGGCGTAGGAATAGAAGCAGACTCGTCTTTTATGGGCTTCTCAGCTCAAGACAAAATTTTAAGAAGTTTAGACTTGGAGCAATCAAGAATGGATAACCTAGCTGCAAAAGGTAAATTAGCTTATGTTTCTTCAACAGATCAATGGAAATTAACACTGCAAACTATTCAAGAAATTAATGTTCTTATTGGTTTGCCAAAAGATGCAACAGCAGCAGATAGAGAAAAATGGTATGCTGATTGGGCAATACAAGAAGATCAAAAATTCGCAGCCGCAATAGCAAAAGGAACAGAAGAACAAATAGCAGCAGAATATGATTCGAGAATTCAAGAGTTGGTTGACCAAAGCAGATTAGCAGCAGGAGAAGGTGCTGAAGATGCTATTGCCCAGGCATTGGACGCAGCTGATAAAGCTGCTGCTTTGAGAGCTGAGAAAGAAAGAGTATTAAACACGCAGAAGCAATTAGAAAACTATTTAAGGGCATTGGAAACACGGAAAGCCCAAACCTATGAGCAGAGCTTATCTAAAAAAGAGTACCAAGCATTAATCTGGGCTGTAGATAATCAGCAAGTATTAAAAGAAAAAGGCATTACAACTTACATAATAGACGTATCTGGTAAAACCACTATTTTTATTGCAAATGATGGAAATTATTTTGATCTTGTGACAGACGGCTCAGGAAAATCTTCTTTAAAGAAGCTTAGCTCATCTGCAGAGATTCCAACATCCTTGGATAGCAATTTGAAAAGTAGGCAGTATATAGCAGAGACAGTTAGAGAAGGGTCAGAAATCACTGCAAAACTAGGTTACGAAAAGTTCATGAAAGGAGCAACTTTCAAAGATGGACAAGGCAACATTTACATAATAACTCCTGAAAAAGGGGGTAATGTAGTCCACGCTGGCGGGATAGAAGAATTTTTTAATAGAGTAGCAGAACCAGGCATCAATCATGGTATAATCATTGAAAGAGTAAATGTTGCAACCGGGAAATGGGATGTAGCATCATATAGTTCAACAAAAGCAGGGATTAATCAAATACAAGAACCACAGCTCATAAGAGATGCTTATCGACTAATACATAGCGTAGGAGATGTAACTAATCTCCCATCTTTTAGAGAAAATGATCCTGCTGAAAGAGACCTTAGAGAAACTCTTAAAGCCTTAGACAAATAGCATAATTTTTTAGTGAATAATCAACAATTTTATATACCTTCTCAAAAACAAGTTCTTCATGGAATTAGGCAACTACGATTCTAAGGAAGCAGAACCACGCATTCAGAAGTTTTGGGAGCAGAAATCAATTTTCAAATTTGATGAAAAGAGTAAAAAGAAACTCTTCTCCATAGACACTCCACCTCCAACTGTTTCTGGAAAAATGCACATGGGCCATGCTTTTTCATACACGCAACAAGATTTTATAGCCAGATACAAAAGAATGCAAAATTATAATGTGTTCTACCCTTTTGGAACAGATGACAATGGCCTAGCAACAGAAAGGTTAATTGAAAAAGAAAAAAACATTAAAGCAACGCAAATGTCCAGACAAGAGTTCATAGATATTTGCTTAAAGGAACTCAATACTAATTTCAGACCAAAATACATTCAAGATTGGAAGCGCATAGGGATGAGCTGTGATTTTTCCTTATTCTACACGACGATTAATAAGCATTGCCAGAAAATCTCCCAGAAATCGTTCATAGATTTATATAAACAAGGCCGAGAATACAGAAAAGAATCCCCAACAATCTTCTGTCCAGAATGCCAGACAGCAATAGCTCAAGTTGAACTGCAAGATAAAGAACTCCAATCAACATTTAACGATTTAAAATTCAAATTAAAATCAGGCGAGGAAATCACAATAGCAACAACAAGACCAGAGTTACTTCCAGCGTGCGTAGCAATCTTCATCCATCCAGAAGACAAAAAAAACAAACACCTTTTAGGAAAAAAAGCAATTGTTCCTTTATTCAATCAAGAAGTCCCAATCTTGGAAGATAAAAGAGTCTCAATGGAAAAAGGCTCTGGAATAGTTATGTGCTGCACTTTCGGAGATCAAACCGATATTGAATGGTATCGGGCACATCAACTTCCATTAAAGATAGCAATCAACAAACAAGGATTAATGACAGAATTAGCAGGAAAATATCAAGGACAAAAAATAAAAGAAGCCAGAAAAAAAATACTAGAAGATTTAAAACATCTTGGAGTATTAACCAAACAAACACCTATAAAACATATTGTTAATGTCCATGAACGCTGTGGAACAGAAATTGAAATTCTTAATACAAATCAATGGTTTATAAAATATTTAGATTTAAAAGAGCAATTCCTCAAAGCTGGTTCGCAATTGAAATGGCATCCAGAGCATATGCAAAATCGTTTGGATAACTGGATTAAAGGATTGCAATGGGATTGGTGTATCTCAAGGCAAAGATACTTTGGAATTCCATTCCCCGTTTGGTATTGCACGAATTGTCAGCAAGAAATATTGGCAGAAGAATCACAATTACCCGTAGACCCCTTAGTAGACAAACCAAAAATAAAATCATGTCCAAAATGCAGGAACAATAAGTTTACACCAGAAAAAGATGTTCTAGACACCTGGGCAACCTCCTCATTAACACCAGAAATAGCAATTGAATTAAAACCTAAACTGCGCAAGAAATTGTTTCCAATGGACTTACGCCCCCAATCTCATGATATAATAACATTCTGGTTATTCAATACACTGGCAAAATCCCAATTGCACAATAAAAAAAATCCATGGAAAAACATAATGATTTCTGGCTGGGTTCTTGATCCATCAGGAAATAAAATGTCCAAGAGTAAAGGAAATATCATAGAACCGCAAAATATTGTCCAGCAATACTCAGCAGACACTCTAAGATATTGGGCATCATCATCAAAATTAGGAGAAGACCTCGCATTTCAGGAAAAGAACCTAGTTACAGGCCAAAAAACAGTAAATAAATTATGGAATGCATCAAAATTCTCAATACAACATTTGCAGAATTACAAATTAAAAAAACCAAAGAAATTAGAAACCATAGATTCCTGGATGCTAGCAAACATTAACGAATTAGCAAAATCTTGCACAGAATCATTTGAAAACTATGATTACCAGCACGCAAGAGCAGAGGTTGACAATTTTTTCTGGAATACCTTCTGTGATTTCTACTTAGAAATAATCAAAGACAGATTATACAATCCAGATAAACGTGGAAAAAAAGAGCAAGAATCAGCCCTCTACACTCTCTACCATTCATTATTGGCAATTCTAAAACTCTGGGCTCCAATCATGCCTTACATCACAGAAGAAATCTATCAAAAATATTTCATCACTTATGAAAAACAATCCAGCATTCATTTATTATCATGGCCAAAGCACAGTAAAAAAGAAGAGAATAAAAAATTACAAGAAACAGGAAAATTATTCCTTTCAGTTGTCAAAGAGGCAAGGATGTTCAAAACACAAAAAAACAAATCATTAAAAGAGCCTATTTTATTGCAATTACCAAATGAGTATAAGAAAAAGTTTGATAAATCTTTAATAGCAGATTTAATCTCAACAACAAATTCAGAGATTTCTTTCGGAAAAGAACTCGAAATAAAACTAAAACAGGAATAGCATGGACTCAAAAGAAAAACAAAGGTTAAAGAAATTCGTACGCCAATTAGAAGTAATCCGGGGAAGGCATACAGAATTAGTTTCAGTCTACGTGCCTGCAGGTTATGAACTAGTAAAAATTATCCAACATTTACAACAAGAGCAAGGAACAGCAGAGAACATCAAATCAAAGGACAATAGGAAAAGAGTCATAGATTCCTTGGAAAGAATGATTCGGCATCTAAGATTATTCAAAGCAACCCCAAAAAATGGATTGGCAGCATTTGCAGGAAACGTCTCAGAAACTGAAAGCAAAGTTGACATTGAAATTTTCTCAATCGAACCTCCAGAACCAATCAACACAAGATTATACAGATGCGACCAAACATTTGTCCTGGATATTCTAAAAGAAATGCTGGATGTAAAAGAAATGTATGGCTTAATTGTCTTGGACAACAGAGAAGGCAACATCGGAATCTTAAAAGGCACCGCAATAACAGAGCTATTGACCATGACATCAGGAGTTCCTGGAAAAATAAAAGCAGGAGGACAGTCAGCACTACGTTTCGCAAGATTAAGAGAGATAGCGGCGCATGATTTTTATAGGAGAATTGGAGATGCGAGCAATAAAGAATTTTATAACAAACCAGAAATCAAAGGAATTTTAATAGGCGGTCCAGGACCAACAAAAGAAACCTTCTTCTCAGGAAATTATCTCAACAACGAGGTAAAGAAAAAAGTCCTAGGATTAAAAGACATATCCTATACGGGAGATTTTGGTTTAAGAGACCTCGTTGAAAGATCCCAGGATTTATTGGCAGAAGCAGAAGTAACCAAGGAAAAGAAGCTCTTAGAAAGATTGTTCACAGCATTGGCCAAAGAGCCAGAAAAAGTAGCGTATGGAAAAGAAGAAGTCCAATCTGCATTAGAAATGGGAGCGGTTGACATGTTATTCCTCTCAGAAGACCTGGAAGATTACATCATTGAGGCCTTCCAGGACATGGCAGAAAAAACCTCAACAAAAGTAGAAATCATCTCAGTAGATATTCAAGAAGGCCAGCAGTTGAAAGAACTCGGAGGAATGGCGGCTATTTTAAGATTTAGAATTAGTTAAGATGGACGAAAAGACAATTGAAGCATTAGCAAAAGGGGAATGTGCGGTTGAAAGGTTTTATGGTCAAACAGTTATTTATATTCCGAACTTACTGGCAGATAGACTAACCAAACGAGAAATTAAAATCGCTGCAGAAGAAATTTTTCCACCTAAAGAATTGGAAAGATTTGGCTGGACATACTGGAAAGGGAAAGATTATGCTTGTGTAGAGCTCCCAAGTGTTATAGACGAATTAACCTCCCCTCATCCACGCTGGAACCATCCATCTAGAATCATAGATAAGATTTTGGAACAAGCAACACCCCACAACATTTAAAAACATCCCTCTCGTTGTAAATTCATGGATGACACACATAAGAAAATTGAAGCAGTTCTCTTCACAACAGGAAGATTTCTTACAATAGATGAAATATCAAACTTATCAAACATCTCTTCTGCAGGAGTTGTAAAAGAAGCCCTGCAGGAATTAACAAAAGAATATCTAAGCAAAGACTCAGCATTGGAAATTGTCCAGCAAGGGGAAACATTCAAGTTAAACCTAAGAAAAGAATACTTGTACATAACAGCAAAACTTTTATCAGAAACAGATTTAGACAAACCAGCGCAGGAAACATTGGCTTTAATAGCATACAAAACTCCAGCCCTGCAGTCAGAAATAGTTAATATGCGCGGAACAACAGCCTACGAGCATATTCAGAAATTAAAAGAATTGGAGTTCGTAACCTCAGAAAAATCAGGCAGAACAAGATTATTAAAAACAACAGGAAAGTTCTACGAATACTTTGATGTTATCGATTCACAATTAAAGCAGAAATTCAACGAAGCAACCATAAAAAAACAAGAAACAATCCCTGCCCTAGAGCAAAAGGAAAATGAAACTCAGACCTAATTTCATTCTTGCATTAATTATTATCCTGACACTTTCATTCAGATTGTACTTAGCATTTTCTTCGCAATACTTTGATTCAGACACTTCTTATTTCAATGCAAGAGTTATAAACAATATTATCGCTGAAAAAGCCCCTTTTTATTATGACCAATTAAGTTATTCAGGAAGAGAAATCATCCAGCCGCAATTATTTCATTACTTATTGTCATTATTTTCATTTCTGCCATATTTTATGAAAATCATCCCGGAAGTATTCATAGCTTCATTAACAATAGTCATTTATCTTATAGCAAAAAAAATAACCAAAGACCCATTAGCATCTTTAATCGCAGCATTATTAGTGTCTTTCAGCCCTGCTTTAATAGCCAGCACATCAAATCAAATCTCAGTATACTCCTTGGCAATCCCTCTTTTCTATCTTATGATTCTTTGCCTGATGGACATAAACTCAGATAAAAACCTATACATCTTTATTGCAATCTCATTCTTATTGCCATTAATCCATCCAGCATCTTTCCTGTTCGCATTTTCAATGCTCTTCTATTTAATCTTAGCATTCTCAGAACCAATAGAAATTGAGAAAAAGGCAAGAGAAAGCATCTTGTTCTCTTTCTTCCTCATGCTTCTTATCAACTTCATTATTTTCAAAAAAGCATTCCTTTCATATGGATTAAACATCATCTGGCAAAACATCCCTCCTCAATTAATAGTAGAGCATTTTGGAGCCCCAAGCGTGTTAAATTCTCTTTATCTAATAGGCATCATCCCGCTTGTATTGGGAAGCCTGGGCATCTTCTACGGGTATTTCAAGCAAAAAGACAAAAATCTTGCAATCTTGACAAGCACAGTCTTGACAATAATCCTTTTGCTATTGCTAAGAATGATAGACCTCCCAACAGGATTATTGTTTTTCTCAATTTCATTAACCTTACTGTCATCAATTTACATCTCAAAGATAATAAAATACATAGAAATAACAAAAATACACAAGCTAAAAAACGCCCTGATTATTCTGGGAATCTGCGTGATAATACTTATTGTAATAATCCCCTCGTTTTTCTCAAAAACAGCAATAATAACCCCTTTTGAAATAAGCAACCTGGAGTCAATAAAAGAATCATCACCAGAAGGTGCAACAATGATGGCCCCCGTTTCCCAGGGCAATATAGTCACATACTTCACAAACATGAAGAATGTGGCCGATTCAAATTTTATCCTTGCCCCGAACCCGGAGCAAAGATTAAAAGACATAAAAACAGCATACACAACAATTTCAGAATCAAAAGCCCTGGAGATATTCCATAAATACAATGTGCAGTATTTATTCATCTCAAAAGAGGCTGAAAGAACATACGGAATAAAAAAACCAGCATACTTAGAAAATGAAATCTGCTTCAAACAAAGAAAGTCCACTGTATATGAGATTAAGTGTTAATCCTTACGCAATAGCACTGTTAGCTCTAATCCTTCTAGTGATTCCAGCATTAGCCAGCAATTCATTTTTATCTGGAAAAGAGCCTTATCTTATTCAAAGATTGGCAGAGGATTTTAATGAAAAAGGAATTCAAAAAACAGATGAACTAAGTTATTCAGGAAGAGTTTATGTTTATCCTTTAGGAACAATCTTCATAATTTCAGGAGTAGAAAGATTTCTTGGAGAAAAGGCATTCATCATCCTGCCAGTTATTCTCGGAGCATTAAGCATATTTTTATTCTATCTAATAATCAAAAAGGAATTCAGCAACGAACTTCTTGCAGCAATCTCCTCAGTAATCTTGTTATCCTCTCCCTCATTCATCTACACATTCTCGTCAATAACAATGTTCACGCTCCCTTTTTTCCTAATAATCTTAGGATTTTACACTCTGCAGAAACCAGGGCTAAATCCTTTAAGCTGCATAATCTTTGTCTCAACAGCTTTTTTTGGGATTCAGCAGGCAGTAATCTCAGTAGCAATACTAATAATAATGTACAAAAAAGAAACAAGAGTCTATCATTTGTTGTCAATAGCAGCAATCATAGCAATCCTGGCTTTCTTTTACCTGCCGTCATTTGCTCAATATGGCTTCCCGGAAATTCCTGATTTTGAATCAAGAAATCCTTTGTTTAATCTTTTTTCAGATCTTGGGAGTAACTTTGGAATAAGCTTATTCCTTGTTTTCCTTGCTTTTTTCGGGCTTAAAAGAATCTGGAAAGAAAAATATGCTCATCTAAGAATTTATTTTGGTCTGCTTGCAGTAATATTGCTCTTGTTTATCGGGGCAAGCTTTGTCATTTATTCAGCATTAATCTTAGCCCCCTTAGCAGCAGCAGGAATACTTTATTTGTGGAGTTCAAATTGGGAATCGCAGATAATTAAGGATTTAACAATTCTTATCCTAATCTTAGGATTGCTGTTCTCTTCAGTCTCTTTCATAAACGATTTTAAAAATATCGAGCCATCAGAGGAAAAAATAAACTCTCTTCTATTTATAAAAGAAAACACCCCCAAAGAGTCGGTTGTGCTCTCCCATCATTCATATGGAATCTGGATAAATTCAATAGCATCAAGAAAAAATGTTATCGATGATTATCAGCTATACGCCCCGGAAATAAACCAAAGATATCAAGACACCCAGGAAATTTTCTCATCAAGAAATCTTGAAAAAACAAAATCCCTCTTAAACAAATATTCAATAAACTATATCTACCTCACAAAAGAAATGAAGCAGGGGACGGTATGGCAGTCAGAAGAACAAGGATTATTATTTGTATTGAAATTCAGCAATCAGGATTTTACAAAAATTTATGACAAAGAAGGCAATGAAGTCTGGAAGGTGGTAAGATGATTACACTAGCTTTAATCTTGGTATGGCTCGGGTATTCAGCATTGTTATACATGGCTGTATTCTGGCTGCTTGTTTTCCTTGAAAAAGGCACAGGGGACGAAATAAAGCCAATAAAGAATTACAGGACAGTAACAATTGCAATACCAGCATACAACGAAGAGAAGACAATTAGGGAAACAATAGAATCAGCACTAAAACTTGATTATCCCAAAGAGAAAGTGGAAATAATTGTAATCAACGACGGAAGCAGCGATGGTACAAAATTTGTTGTTGAAAGGATAATAAGAGAGAGAAAAGACAGAAGAATCATCTTAATCAATCAAATTAACCAAGGTAAAGGTGCTGCCTTAAACAATGCATTAAAGAAAGCCAGTGGAGAAATCTTCATCCCTTTTGACGCAGATTCAACAATAAGGGAAGATGCATTGCAGAGGATTATTCCAGAATTTGACCTGGAAGACATGGGTGCAGTATTGCCGTTGATGAAAGTAAAAGACCCAAAAAACCTTCTTGAAAAAATACAATGGTGCGAATATCTGATTAACTTATTCTATAAAAAATTAATGTCGTCTTTAGACTGCGTCAGTGTGGCTCCAGGTCCTTTTTCAGCTTACAGGAAAAGTATAATTCAAAAAATAGGAGGTTTCGACGAAAAGAATCTTACAGAAGACTTAGAAATATCTTTAAGATTGCAAAAGCATCATTATAAATTAAAGCAGCTTTTTAGCACAGAGGTTTACACAAACGTTCCAAAAACATTCAAATCATTTTACAGGCAAAGAAACAGATGGTACAAAGGAACAATAGTCAATGCATTCCATTATAGGCAAATGGCATTAAACAGAGAATATGGAGACTTTGCTTTTATCCAAATGCCCAGATTAATCGTGGAATCAGCCCTCGTATTAATGCTCTTTATTTATCTTTCTTATTCAAGCGTTATCAAACCATTGGTAATGAAAATATACCATCTTTCTTTAATAGATTATGAAATATCAATTCCAATTTCAAATTACCTCAGCAGCTTCAGGTTTATTGACCTGGACATTTCAAACATCTTCCACGGATTAGCCTTTAGCGTAGTAGCCATTCTTCTTATCTATTATGCTCATAAGCACACAAAAGAGCCATTAAGAAAATACGGTTTAATCACCATTCCAGCATATTTATTAAGTTATTCAATCTTGGCAGGGATAGCAATCATAGGTGTGTTTTATGATTTGGCAAGAGGAAAGGTGCAGAAATGGTAACAAGAAAAATCAGCAGGGAAAAATATATTATCGCATTTGTAATAACAGCCTTAATATTCTCTTCAGGCTTGTTCCTAGGATTAATCTTAACAAAGGAAAGAATTTCCCAGTCAGAAAAAACAAACAATATTCAGCAGCAAAGTTACGATAGTATACAGCTCCAGTATCTTATATTAAAAAATCTTGAAAAAGAGGACAATTGCCCTGCAGCAATAAAAACACTGGAAAGCAATATTTTTGAATTGGACAACTCCAGACTAAAACTGGAGTCCTATATTGAAAAATCCTTAAATGAAAACAGCCAGGATTTCATATTATTAAAAAGGGGATATGTCTTATCAGAAGTCAGATACTGGCTGTTGGTAAAAGAAGCAGAAAAAATCTGCAAAAACAATTTTGTCTCAATCCTTTATTTTTATTCAAACAAAGATTGTCCTGATTGCGGTTCCCAGGGAATGATTTTAACATACATAAAAGATAAATTTGGCGAGAAAGTTTTAATCTTCGCCTTAGATTCGGATTTCAAAGAGAACGAACCATTAATAGGAGTATTGGAGCAAACATATAATGTAACCCAAACACCCGCATTAATCATAGACGGAGAAAAATTCCAAGGAATGACGCAAAAAGAAATAATCTTAAGCAAAATCTGCCCGAAATACAAGGAAGATATCGAGGTTTGCAAACAATACTCTCAACAATAATCTTTTTAAGCGCTAAAATTCCTGTTGAATTTGGCGTGCTCAAGAACATCGGTTCTTGACATTTCCTCTCAACACATTACTATGCAATGCGAAATATGCGGAACAGCAAAAGGAGATTTTACCCAGTCTATAATAGAAGGAGCAATCCTTAATGTATGCAATAATTGTTCCAAGTTCGGTGCGGTAATCCAAAAACACAGCATAGAAGAACCAGTTAAAAAGATTGAAGCATCGCAGGGTTTTAGGTATCATGAACCCAACGAAAATATAGTCGAAAATTACGCAACGCTCATAAAGGAAGCAAGAGAAAAGAAAAAAATAAATCAAGAAGAACTCGCAAATGCCATAGCAGAAAAATCCTCAATAGTATATAAAATCGAATCAGGAACATTAACTCCAGAAATAAAAATGTGCAAAAAATTAGAGCAATTTCTTGGAATAAAATTAATAAACGTCGAAAGCCCCGCAATCATAAAAGAAGGAAAAAAAGATTTAGATTTTAAAAATAAAAAACTCACTATAGGAGATGTAATAAGACTGAAATTCGATGTTAACAAAAAATAAACTAGCCATAGAGCTTTCAAGATTAAAAGGTTTTGAACAGTTTGATGTAAACCTTGAACAGTATTCCTTGGATTCAGAAGCAGCATCGATAATTTTATGGACAGCTTTTCTAAACAAAGACATAGAAAACAAAGTAATCGCTGACTTAGGAGCAGGTCCAGGAATCCTGGCAAAAGGATGCTTGCTGCTTGGAGCAAAAAAAGTCTATTTGGTTGAAACAGACAGCAAAGCATTGTCAATTGCTAAAGAAAACATTCATGAAAAAAACACAATTTTCATCAATCAATCTGTGGAAAATTTCAACGAACAAGTCGATACAGTAATCCAAAACCCGCCGTTTGGAACAAAGCAAAAGCACGCAGACAAGGTATTTCTTGAGAAAGCAATGGAAGTTTCTAATGTCATCTATTCCCTTCATAAGATTACCTCAAAAGGATTCATCAACGCCTTGTCAGAAGACAATGGATTTAAAGTAGAGCAGGTAATCCCTTTAAAGATGAAGCTTGGCAAAACCTACACTTTCCATAAAAAATCCAAGCAGACAGTAGAACTAGGTTTATGGATTTTGAGAAGGAAGATTTAAATAAAGAAGAATCTTTTCACGATAAAGAGATGGTTAAAGAAAAAAAACATTCAAAAAAGCGTTCTAAAAGAAAAAGAATAGTTAGAAAAGGGATACTCGGCAGATTATTCAGATAAGATGTTAAAGATAGCATTGGATACTTGCATTTTTATAGATTTCTTTTTAATTTATTCAAAAGAGGATAAAAAACAAAAAATACCCGATTCCCTAAAAAGAAGCAGGATACTTCTCAGCGTATACGAATCCGGTGAATTTGAAAATGTAATGACCTATTGGAATTTATGGGAATTAAGGCAGGTAATTATGAAAATTCGATTAGAGCAAAAGTACATTGAATCTGGCTATTCAACAAGAGAATTTGGTGACGCAAAAAAAGAAATTGTTTTGGAACAGCAAGAATTAGTATTAGTCCATAAAGCTGTATTGGATTTATGGAAAAACTCCAAAAAAGGAGAAGCTTTTATTAGCGAGACAGATTACAATTTAATTGAGAGATTAACTCAAAAAGGATATCCATTTATGGATTTAGTCCTTATATTGCAGGCAAAAAGAAATAAATGCGATTTTTTTGTAACAAGAGATAACAGATTAACTTACTTAAAGCCACTTTATGAAAATTTTGGAATAGAAATTATCGGCATTAAAGAATTTTTAGATATCCTAAAAAGAGCGAATAACACCAACTAAAGATATTTATTAACAACCCCTTTTAACTTTTCAGTAAAATGTTCATAATCACCTTTATCAATATAATCAGTAGCCCCAGCCTTCATTGCTTCAGGCATAATCTCTTCAAACTTATCGCCACTCATCATGCAAATGGGAATATGAGGATTAAACTCCCGTATATTTACGATAGCGAATAACCCCGACATTCTTGGCATATCATTATCAGTAAAAATTAAGTCGTAATCTCTCTCTCTCACTTTCTCAACAAGAGTCTCCCCATCACCAACTTCATGAACTTCTGCTCCACCAGAAAAACGCTTAACTGCCCTTGCATAGGTTTCTCTTACCTTTTCATCATCCTCAGCAATAATAACAGATTTCATCAAAAGGCGCAAGGGAGAAAGTTTTTTAATCCTATCGCAAGAAAGCAAAAGCCTTAAAAAAGCTTGTTTCAGCATCATATTCATGAAACTTCGATGGGTAACAGAGGAAAAAAACAAGATAGAATTTGAGCTTCTCGGCGAGGACCATACTTTCTGCAATGTAATCAGAAGAGAGTTATGGGAGCAAGATGATTTAAACCTTGCAGCTTATAGAATTTCTCATCCTTTAATTTCAGACCCTTTAATCATTGTAGAAACACATAAAACAGATGCGGTTAAAGTTCTCCAATCATCAATAGAATCATTAAGAAAAAAGAACAAAGCATTGAAAGAATCTTTTTCTAAATCTCTTAAGTAAAAACATAAGGTATATAAAGAAATTATCTCTATAAAAAGTCTATGCAAAAAGAGGACATATCTTATTCGTTCTACATACTGGCAGGTTTTGTATTCTTGTTTATGATTTTTCTTGCAATAAAGCCAAGTGAAACCCCGACAGGATTAATAACCATTCCTTATCTAGACACATTGAGCAGTTCAGATTCAAAGCTTCCAGTGATGATTATAGGAATAACCTTAATCTTAGCTCTAGGGTTATCATTTGTTTCATACAAGCATTTTAAGAAAAAAAAGCAGGCATCAGTTCAGCCCCCGCAAAACACCCATCCAACATCCACATTGTCATCAAACCAGCCATCAACAACATTATTGTCAAATGATGAATTAAAAGCATTATTTCCAGAGCCAGGAGAACAAATTCCCCAGCCGAAAACCCCAGAAATTAAAGAGCCAATAATCCAGCAGCAGTCTCAGCCCCAGCAAAAAATCACAAACTTAAATGAGATAAAAGATATAATCAGCAATTTAATCTCGCAAGGAAACACAAAGCAGCAAATCCTTAGCCAATTGCAGTCAAAAGGTTACTCAGCCCAGCAAATAACAAAAGCAACAGAAGAAATAAACCAGGATAAATTAATTTCTTACATCAAATCAACACTCTCACAAGGCTTTAAAAAAGAGCAAATAGAAAAAACACTCTTAGAATCAGGCTGGGAAAAAGACCAGGTAAGCAAAGCATTTCAAATTCTTGGAATGTAAAGGTTTTTATTCAGACAATCTCTCAAAAGAAGATGAATTGGAGAAAAATATGGGATTTTATCTGGAATGATAACTCTTTATTATCCTGGATTGTCAATGTAATCCTCGCATTCATCATTGTAAAATTTCTTCTTTATCCAGGTTTAGGATTAGTCTTGCAAACCAATCATCCTATTGTTGCGGTTGTCTCAGGAAGCATGGACCACAATGGAAACTTTGATTCTTGGTGGAAAGCCCAGGGCAATTGGTATGAAGAGCACGGATTCACAAAGCAGCAAGTTAAATCCTGGAAAATGTCAAATGGCTTTAACAAAGGCGATATTATAGTGTTAAGAGGCTCAAAAACCCTTAATCCAGGAGACATAATAGTATTTCAGGGAAATTCAGACAACCCAATTATTCATAGGATTATAAACGTAGAAAAAGAGAAACTCTTTTATACCACCAAAGGTGACGCTAATCCAGATTCCTCAGAGTATCTCGGGGAGGTCAATATTCCAAAAGAGAGGATTATTGGAAGAGCAGTCTTTAAAATTCCTTATTTAGGGTGGATAAAGATACTCTTTGCCCAATTATTAGGATTTTAGAATGATATTTTGTCCGAAATGCGGCGCAATTTTATTGCCAAACAAAAAGCAGCCTTTAAAGGTAGCTTGTACATCCTGTAATTATGTTTCTAAGCAAAAAAAGAAAATATCTGTAACTGAAAAAATTCTTGAAAAAACAAAAATAGAGGTTGTTGATAAAACAATAGAAACATTGCCAAAAACAGATTCAGAATGCCCTAAGTGCAGGCATGGCAAGGCCTTCTATTGGACAGCTCAAACAAGGTCTTCAGATGAAGCAGAAACCCAGTTCTTCAGATGTGTCAAGTGCAGCCATCAGTGGAGACAAAATGATTAATCTAAGCCAACAATCTTTATAATCACTTTCTCATTCTCAGATTTATGCCCCAGTTAAAACAAGCATACAAAGAGATAACTATCAAGGATATTGACAGCACTCAAAAGAAAATAGCTGTCTCAGGTTATATTGTAAGCAAGAATCTTGATAAAATCTCAATAGATGACGGTTCAGGAGTGATTAATGCAATCATAGAAACAGAACTGCCAATAAACTCTTATGTAAGGGTTTCAGGGTTCTTGTTGAATTATGGAGATGGATATGAAATCCAGGCTCATTTAATCCAGGACTTATCGTCAATCAATCAAAAACTCCATAAAAAAGTAAAATCCCTGCTGCAATAATAGCATAAAAAAACAACAAACAATTTAAACTCCAATTATCAACCAAGAATATGAAACTAACATTAGCAGAATCTAAATTACTGAAAGAACCCATAAACATAATCTCAGAATTGGTAAATGAAGCAACCTTCAAAATTGACCATGACAAAATCGAGCTAATTGCAATGGACCCTGCAAACGTTTCAATGGTTATCTTTAGATTATTAAGCTCAGCATTCGTTGATTATTCTCTAGAAGAACCAGTCTCAATCTCAATAAACTTAGACAATCTAAAACAGGTTTTACGTAGAGCTAAGCCAGCAGATATAGTAACATTAGAATTAGAAGAAAACAAATTAAGAATAGACCTTTCATCAGACACAAAAAGAACATTTCACCTGTCATTAATCAACCTGGAAAAACAAAACCAAAAAATACCTGAATTAAAATTTCCAGGCTCAATAGAAATATCATCAACGTTGTTCAACGACGCTATAGATGACATGGACATTGTTGCAGATGCAGTTTTATTAACCTTAGAATCTTCAAAGCTTTCAATAGAAGCAGCAGGAAACCTGAATAAGGCAAGAATTGAACTGCAAAAAGGAGATGACTTAAAAATATCACTGAAAGAAGGAAAGTTTAAATCAAAATACTCAATCGAGTATTTAAAGAAAATCCTTAAGGCCTCAAAACTCTCGCCCATTGCAAACATCCATTTTTCAAACGATTATCCATTAAAAATCCAATACAAAGTCATTGACAAGCTCGACTTGGAATTTATTCTCGCTCCCCGCGTCCAAAATGATTAACATTAAAATTTTAATCAAATCTCTCATTCTTACACCTCTTATGATATTTGATTACCAGTCAATTTCTGCTGAACAATCTAGCCAAACCAAAATAAAATTAATCCAGCACCAAAATGAGGAGCAAAAGAGGCAAAAATTTCTCGATTCTCTTTCGATACAGTATAGCCTTGAAGGATATGCAAAATTATTATACGACCCAAATAATCAAAAGAAAACAGCCTTTTTAAGAAATCTAGGCGTTCCAGAAGAGCGTATTCAAGAATATAATTCATCTCAAGGAGTTTTTACACCATTAAGTCCAGCAAATATTGGCAGGCATATTAAAACACCCATATTTGTCGATAGCACCGCTTTTCATTTCACAAAAGAGGAGCTGGCATGTATTATTGCTGGACATGAAAAGTATCACGCTCAAGATATGTTCTTTGGCATACCTTTAGAAGCAGATACATTAAAGTATACTCAGCTATCCGAAGCATTACAACAAAAAAAGATTACACTAACAACCATAACAGATCTTGTAGAATACCGTGCTTATCAAGAAGAGTTTCTTGAAATTGAGAAAGGAAAGTTTAATGTAAACTCAGATTTTAGAGATAAAGTAAGGAAAAGAATAGAGTATTTATATTTCCGTTTACATGAGCGCAGGAAAAATGCATCTTCCTGCGAACAAGAGTTCATCACAAAGATGTTTGAAGTTTACAATCATTAAAACGAATATTTTATATATGAACTTCTCTTTTTCCCAGTATGCAAAAAAGAGCCCAGGTGACGACTTTCATCCTTCTTGGAATTATTATTGCCATCGTTTTATTTATTGTGTTTTATTTTCTAGGAGAAAGATTGCTTGCTCAGACACAAAATAAAACACCTTTTGATAAATCTCAATTAATCCCACTGCAAAAACAAATTGAATCTTGTATTCAATTATCTCTAGATAAGTCAGTAATCAACCTAAGAAGAAACGCCTTCTTCCTGGAAGAATCACCATACACTTTAGAATACGGGGGGGCAAAGATTAGTTATTTAATTTATCCTGAAGACTCTCCGAATAAATTATTGTCTATAGAAGGAGTTCAGGATGAAATTTCAAATCAAATAGTTTCAGACTTGGTAAAATGTTCTCTCGATAAATTCAACAATTTAAATATTAAAAAAAATGACAAAGAAATAAAAGCAGAAACAACAATTGCAGAAAATAAAGTTTTAATTGCATTAACGTATCCGATGGAGGTAAGCAGGTCAGGAACAACATTGCAATTAAAAGATTTTTCTTATTCAAAAGAAACAGATTTAGGAGCAATCTACAATACAATCAATGATATTATTTCAGGGGAATTGCAGGGAGAATTCGACACTGTTAGTTATTTTAATGAAAAAAGAAATGTTGTAATTAACAAAAATAATCTTGACGATAAAAACATCATTTATCTTGTAAGCTCTCCTCAAGAAAAAGAATATGTAATGTTTGCAATAAAAAGATGAAAAAAATAATTTCACTATGTATAATGTTAATCTTTTTAGTAAGTATTATTCCAATTACAGCATTAAATGCCTCTGCAGCAGAAAATGTATGTTGCGCCAAGTCAGGAGATAATTATTGTGTGTTTACGACAGAAGATAAATGCGACTCTTCATCACAAGTTAAGTCAAGTTTAGGATTTACGTCATCACCATTTTCATGCTCACAATTAGCAGATTGCAAACCAGTTTGTTGCGTAAACCAAAATGGTGTATGCTCAGAAAAAATTTCAAAGGCACAGTGCAGAAACCAAGTCGGGAAGCCAATTGATTCCCCAGACTGCAAAATACCTGAATGTGAAAAAGGAGCATGTGTAATTGCAAATCAATGCCAATACCCTGTAACTTCGGGAGCATGTAAAACAGAAGCTGAAAAGCAAAAAGTAAAATATATCTTTGACAATTCAGTTACCTCTCAGCAAGAATGCTCAACAAAATATTCTTTGGAAGAAGGTTGCTGCGTTTCAAACACTTGTTTAAGAACAACAGGAGAAAAATGCACATTATCCAAAGGAACATTCTTCCCAGGAAAACTTTGCAGCAATCAGGATTTAGTAGGTCAATGCAGAGACCACTCAAAAGATTACTCAACAACCTGCAATAAAGACGGAAATCTTTATCATATAGATTCTCGAGGAGTCCTTGAAAACATGGTGGGAATTCCAAATGATGGTTTAATTCATAATAAGCAGTCAGATATTATCAACCAGCAAGGTTACTGTGATTTCTCAAAAGGATTCTCATGCGGGAAAAATAAAGATGGTCAATATGCGTGCATAGACATTAATTGTAAAGCAGGAAATGTTATTGACCTTACTGGAATTGTGCAATACCAGCCATTTACAGGTAAGATGTTTCCTGAACAACATACAATAAAGCAAGAAGATCTTGGGGGTGTGCAGGAAAGAAAAAATGGAGAGAGTTGGTGCATTACTCCTCCAGAAACAGGTTCAGAAAGAGAAAATAAACAAAACCATTATACCTTTTCATGTCAATTAGGAAAAATCAGAGTGGAGATTTGCAGTTTATCAGGCTTTCGAAATAAAGTCTGTCTGCAGGACACAAAAGAAGGCAAACCTTTTGCCAAATGTGTTGATAACCGTTGGGAAGACTGCTGGCTTTACGGAGGGGGAAATAGTTTTACAGACTCCCAAGCCTTCTATCCAGAAAATAGAGCAGAATCAAAATACGAAGATGAGCAAGAATGTCTTTTCTTGGGTGGTTCTCTTGACCCAGCAAAAAGTCATTGCACACTTAAAACAGGAGGTAAGAATGAATGCCTGCCAAAATATCCTCCAGGATTCCAATTCTGGAAATCAGCAGCTCAAGATACAGCGAATGCACAAAGATTATGCAGCACTCGTTGTGGACAAGGAGGAAACGCAAGAACAAATTCTTGTGATGAAACTGAGTGCCTTGCTTTAGGAGATTGTGGAAATTTCAAGCAAGGACTTCCTTGGTGGGGTGGCGCTGGAATTGGTGCAGCAGTAGGATTCTTCTCAGGCGCTGGAATGAATAATCTTTTCAACGTCGGTCAAGGTGGAGGATTTTTAGGTGGAGCAGCATCATCTACAGCCTCTCAAGCAGCAGTTAATACAATAAGTTTTGAAGTAGCGCATGGGGCAACACAAGCTGTAGCAATAGAGGCTGGAAAAACAGCAGCAATCCAGGCAGGGGCAACAGCAGGAGAAGCATTAAAAGCATCTACAGCCGCATATGCAAAAATTTCAGCTGGTGTAGCAAAAATAGCCCCTCAAGTTATCGGAGCAGCAAAGACAGTACCGCCAGCAATAGCAAAAGAAGCAGCAAAGCAAACATTAAAATCAACAACAACAGGCGTATTAAAAACAGTTTCCAAAGAGGTTATAATCGGAACAGCAGTCACACAAATAACAAAACTTGGAATTGACAAACAAACAGATAGAACTCCAGAAACAGGAGACAGAGAGATTTACCAAAAAGATGGAAAATATTATGAGGTTGTGGGTAAAGATCTCTTAGAGATAGATTATACCTCAGAAAGATATAATCAAGAAGTTAGAGAAGCCAATAAGTAAACCAATAAAATGAAACCAGCAACAAAAACAATAATTGTAACCTCTTTAATAATCCTAGCTGTCTCAATCTCATTTCAAGTTCTTTTAACCCCTGTAGAGGGGTTTGCATGGTTTGTTCTTCCAATTATCTTTGCAGTAATCGGTGGAGCAGTAGGAGGAGCAGCCACATCAGGAGGAACATGCAATGTTTACACAGCCCCTTCTGGAGGAACCCAAGAAGTCTGCAGCCAATGCCAATCAAACCCATTGATAGAATGCACCGAATACAAATGTAAAACTCTGGGACAATCCTGTGAATTCTTAACAAA
This sequence comes from Candidatus Nanoarchaeia archaeon, assembly GCA_035288805.1. Lineage (GTDB taxonomy): Archaea > Nanobdellota > Nanobdellia > SCGC-AAA011-G17 > GW2011-AR20 > DATDYH01. The sequence goes on along the minus strand of DATDZG010000005.1, from coordinate 4,814 downwards.
AGAGAGAAAATGCGTTGCAGTAGAATTAGATGATGCAATTCCTCCAAGAATAACAAGCTGCGAAGCAATCAATATTAACCTGGCAAAATTCCAAACAAAGCATACAGAAACAGGGTGCAAGTTAATAGACGAAATCCCAGAATTTGATGCAGTTTTTGTCAGCTTTAAAACAGATGAATTTGCACAATGCAGATGGAGTCCTAATATCGGAAAAGATTTCAATGCCGCAGACAAAGAATCTGTCTGGTTAGATGAAGCAGCATACACTGAAGAACATCTTTTTGGTATTTCAATAGCAAATGTTACTGAGGAATTATTGAAAACAAATTGCAAAGGGGGGGAAGAATGTAGTTTTTATTTCAAGTGCAGAGATAGAAGAGAGAACGCAATGCTTCAAGATTACACAATGACATTCAAAGTAAAGAAAGGAGCAGACCTGCAACCCCCTATCATCACTCAAGTTTCAGTCCCCTCAGGAGTTTCCATATCTTCAACGAGAACCTCAGCAGAATTTTACATGTTTGTTGATGATGCTTCTGGATTAGCAGGATGCAAATACTCAAAATCAGACAAATCCTATCAAGAAATGGAATCTCAGTTTACCTGCAGCAATCTACGTAACATAGAAGAGCAAGGATATGAATGTAAAACAACATTCAACTTAACGCAAGGACGAGATAACTTATTTTATATCCGTTGCCAAGATAATTCTGAAAGAGCAAATAAGATGGAAGAAAGCTACCAATTTTTAATAAAATACTCACAGCCATTAGAATTCAATTCAATCAACATACCTTCTGGAGTAATAAACAAACCAGCAATCGATTTATCTTTATCAACAAACAACCAGGCATTATGCTATTATTCATTAGATTCAGGAAAAGAGATTTTACTAAACCAAACAGATTCTTTGAAGCATTCAGATAAAATAACAATAGACAATGGAAATCATAATTTTATCCTTCGTTGTATTGACCTAGCAGGAAACGAGCAGTCAGAAGAAGCTGATTTCAAGATAGAATATACCTTATATCCAAAAATAAAGAGAGTTTATGTTCTTTCAAATATTTTATACATCCAGGTAAACCAGGAAGCTTCGTGTTCATACTCAAAAACAGACAGAAATTTCAATTTCAAAGATGGAATTGTAATGAACAAGCAGTCAGAAAATGTTTATTCAATAAAAACCCAGGACATAAATTCATTAGCCTACTACATCAAATGCAAAAATTTAGATGGAACAGGAGAATCATCTCCAGTGTATACTGTTTATTTGTAAGGCATTTCTTTTCACATTCTTAGTTTTCTTTTCCTAAAAGCACAAGTTGACTTGTCAAGAACTGATGTTCTTGAGCACGCCAAATACCAAGAACCATGTTCTTGGGTACACCCAAAATCCCTATGGATTTTAGTGTTCCGAAGGAATTTTAGCGTGTCAACTTTGCCACAGTTTACTTTGTGAACTTGTGGAAAAGGCTTATGCTTAAAGTAAAAACATAGGTAAGTATTTAAACACAGCAATTTTTAATTATAAAGAGGATAAAAGATAAATAAACTCTACAACATGGAACAAGCTTTATTAAAAAGAATAGTAATAAACCCTAAAGTGATGGTGGGCAAACCAGTAATTAGGGGGACAAGAATTCCTGTAGATTTGATTATAAAATTAATAGCCCAAGGCATGAGAGAGAAAGAAATTCATAAAGATTATCCTCAATTAACCAAAGAGGACATCAAGGCAGCATTATTCTATGGAGCAGAGGTAGTAAGCTCCGAAACAATCTTGCCAGTAATAGAAACAAAAAAGAATGCTAAAGTTTTTAATTGATGAAAGTTCAGGTAAAAGATTAGCAGATTTTCTAAAAGAAAAAGGGTTTGATACAGTATACGTTGGAGATTGGCTAAGGGGAGCAAATGACGAAAATATTCTGCAAAAAAGCAGTCAAGAAGACAGGATATTAGTCACCAACGATTCTGATTTTGGCGAGTTAATATTTAGATGGAAAAAGCCAAGTAGCGGAGTAATATTGTTGAGGTTAATAATAGACAACCCCTCTAATAGGCTAAAAGTGATGATATTCTTAATCAAAACATTAAATAAAAAACTAAATAAAAAATTTATTGTCGCATCAGAAAATAAGATAAAAATAAGAGAGATATAACTGTTTATTAACCAAGCTATCAAAAGTTAACAAGTTTGGTTGCATAGATTTTTATACCTCTAATAATTAACAAAGTCATGAAAAAAAAAGCCCAGTTAGACCAGCCATTTATTTACATTCTTGCAATCATAACAATTGCATTTATAGTCCTCTTCGGATTTAGATACATTGGAAAAACCCAGGAATTCACAGAAAAAGCCCAATATGTTCAGTTTCAATCAGAATTAAAAACAGCAGTTTATCAGGTTCATTCAAAAAACCCAGATTCACTAACAACATATTCATTCCAGTCATCAAACAAGCCATTATCAGTTCCAGAAGGAATAAAAGGAATTTGCTTTCAGGATTTAGGAGTAAAAACCAAAGTTATCCCAGACAATTCATACTACGAAACATTCACAATAAATGATCTATCACCAGCAGCAGAAGATTTGTGCATAAAAACCCCAAGCATTTTCGCATTTAAATTGGAAAACAAAATCATAAACAAGGAAACAGTGGTTGTAATAAGCAATATATAAAACAGCAGATGGCAAAAGGAAATCAGCAGTTCAATTGGATATTTGTATTGATTGCAGGCTCAATCTTCCTAATCTTTTTCATAACAGTCGCAGTAAAATACAAGTCATTGCAGGAAGAAAAAACAAGCATCGAGTTATTAAATAACCTAGACATAGCAATAACTTCTCTGCAGTCAAGCCCATTCCAGACAACCTCAGAATTAACTTTCCCATTAGAAACAGCATTCTCATGCAATAAAAAGATAACAATAACTATAGGAAACAAACAATATCAAACAGAAAACATAATCTCAGCAGGGAAAATAAAAGGCTCTGCAATAATAATGAGCAAAAACATAAATTTGCCTTTTAAAATCTCAACTGTTTATTACATCTTGCCAGAATCAGCTAATTACGTGTTTGTTTATGATAAAGACTCAGAAGAATTAATAAGCACAATCAAACAGGACTTATCTTTGCTAAAAAACATCAACTACGAAAAATATCCAGTAGAGGAAAACAAAAATTACCAGTATATTTATTTTCTCCCAATAAAAAATAAAATTTCAGTTTCAAAAACTTCAATCTCCTATCCAGACAAGGAATCATTGCCTTATTATGGCAGCCCCCAGTTATACTCATTCATCTTTTCCCAGCAGCCAGATTGCATCTCATCATTGCTCAATGAAAAATTAGAATCAAAAACCCAGCTTTACAAAAACAAACTATCCTTATTGCAGTCAGATAAATGCGATTACACCTTAATAAACAGTAAGCTTCAGGAATTGCCTGGAAATCCTTCAATTGAAAACCAGCAATCAATAATAGAAATCAACAAGCAATTAATCAATCAAAACTGCCCAGCAGTATTCTAACATGAAAAAAAATTGTGGACAAATCCAAAACATGGAAACAATACTAGTTATTTTCATAGTAACAGTAATAATAGCCATAGCAATAGGCTTATTCTATAATCTGCAATTGAAATCCTTAGACTCTTTAAAATATAACTATCAGCAAAACCGGGCTTATAATCTATTATCCACATTGCCTTTATCAGCAGAACTCCAATACACAGAATTAAACTACGATAAATCATCAATCGATGCTTTAAAGCTATTAACCTCAAGCCCAGAACTAAAAAGCAGCATGAAAATAGAAATCCAGCAAATTTACCCAGAACCCCCTAAAAAAGTCTGCACAATCAGCAATTACCCAGATTGTTCAACCTATATTATATACAACAAGCCCCCTATAACAATTACCAGCCAAGAATCAATCTCAACCCCTGTTTCATTATATCATCCATTGCAGGGAAAAAAAGCCTTCGCAAACTTAATAATCACAGTTTACTATTAAAATGTCAAAAAAAGCGCAAATAGAATCAATAGGACTGATATTAATAATCATTTTAATAGTGCTTGCAATCGTATTTACCCTGCCATTATTGCTAAACAACCAGGATATAGTATCCTTAAATCAGCAATATTTGCAATTAAAAGCAGATTCAACAATCTCAGTCCTGCTCTCAACCAATCCAAAAGATTGCAGTTCTAATCTTGAGCAAGAACTAAGCAATTGCTTCTTAGAAAACCAGCCAAATTGTTTCCAGGATTGCCAGGAATTAAATGAAAAAATAAAAGAAATATTAAAATCATCACTCCAAAACCAGGATTATCAGCTTTCAACAGACAAAATAACAATTGCCAACCAGACAAAATCAGCATGCTTAAATAAAATTTCATCAGCCAGACATTTTATAGCGGGAGAAACGCCAATATCGTTGGTGCTCTGCGAAAAATAACCACTCAAAAGTGAACTGAAAAATAACAATTTTTTAACCCTTAAAACTCATTCCCCAGCCGTATAAACGCAAAATTTTCAATAATTGCCATTTTTTATCAAAAACATCAGAGAAAACTTTATAAACAAACTATTCCTCTAATCTACAAAGTGCCAAAGTTATAGCAATCGTGCTATACTCGCAAAACGCTAAATTCCATTTATGGAATTGGCGTGCTCAAGAACATCAGTTCTTGACATATCCCGCTTTGGGAAATATGAAACACATATGGAGGTGTGTAAAAAATGCAGAAAATAAAAAATATAGTTAAAAAAATAGCAGCTATTTCTACCGGTGCAGCTATGCTTG
>DATDZG010000004.1:0-17686 GCA_035288805.1 Candidatus Nanoarchaeia archaeon | reverse complement strand
TGATTCAGGAATACTTACTTTGATTTTATTTATCCCGAGTCTGCTGCTCAAAAAATCAAGAAAATAACTCAAACTTATTCTTGTCCCGCCAAGCAGGCTATAGATCTTGCCCAAAGCCTTCTCATTGTCAATTGCCCCAGCAATCACGTTTGCAACATCATTGACATGCACAGGCTGTATTTTCCCAGAGCCCTTCCCAATCATCGGGATAATAAATGGAATTTTCTTAACATAACTTATAAATCTTTTAATAACCTCGCTATCCCCTCCATAAATCATAGTGGGTCTTAATATAACATAAGACAATCCGGAATTTTTAATAATCTCCTCAGCATCCCTCTTGCTCTTCCCATAATCATCCAAATATTTCCTGCAGACAGCCATTGAGCTTATAAAAATAAATCTTTTGACTTTACTATTTTTGCAGGCTTCAACAAGATTCTTTGTTCCTTCAACATTGATTTTGTAAAACTCACTCATATTTCTTGCATGAGTAACAGCAGCCAAATGCACAACGCAATCAACCTTATCAACAGCTTTCACCAAAGAATCTTTATCCATCAAATCCCCATAAACAGCCTCATAATTTTTAGGAATCAAACTCCCTTTTCTTGCAAGAATCTTCACATCATCAGCATTCAGGGATTTCAATAACTCTTTTCCAACATACCCTGTCCCCCCAGTGATTAATATCATTTTCTACCTGCCCACAGCCAGATATTCCTTAAGCTTAAATGTAAATTTATTATTCTTCATGCTGTCAAAGAATTGTCCATACATGCTATTTCTCCAGTAATACCTTTGCAGATTAACAAGATGTTTTGTCTGTTCAAAGAGATTAGTCCTGTAAAATTCTTTATACAGCATCTTAGTGGGTATTTTTGAAATATTTGCATGATGCCCCAAAACCCCGAACGTATTGTAGTCTTCAAGTCTTTTGGGAATACTCACTTTATTCCTTGAAATAAACACATTAAAATAAGGTGTTCCTGGAAATGGCCTGTAAATCTGCAATAAATTTTGGTCAGCAGGAATTTTCTTCATATACATCAAAGTTAATGTTAGCTCATTAATAGTTTCATCAGGATGTCCCATTATATATGTGTTTGTTAATAACACGTGATTTTTTCTTAATGTTTTAGCAACCTTAACAGCCTTAGGCAAGTCAACCATCTTTCCAAGCATAGTTTGTATTCTTTTGCTTCCAGATTCAACACCCAGCATAATTCCCTCACATCCTGCCTGAGGAAGCATCTCAGCTATCTCCTGAGTCATCAAATCAAACCTGCTCACAGAAAGCCATTTAACATTCTCCCCAATAACAATCATATCCTGAATAAATTTCTTGCTATAACGTTCGTTGGTTAAATGCAAATCTCCCCCAATATCCATTCTGTCAACATGTTTTTTTGTCAGGCTTGAAATATAGTTAAACTGCTCCATAACCTTGTCAGCAGAAACCTCTCTGTAAAACCCGCCATAATCTTTAACATCATCACTCGCATGATGGCAAAATCCACACCTATATGGACAGCCGCGAGTAGCTTCAATTATGACAAGATTATGCTTCTTATATGGAAAATATCTATCAATGTTTTTTAATAATTCCCATCCAGGCATGGGCTTTTTGTTCATGTCAATAAATTTATCCTGAGCAGGAGCAGTAAAAATCTCATTGTTCTCTTTAATCCATACCCCTTTAGGTTTCTCGCCTTTATTCTCAAGATAATGAATAAGCTCGAGCAGCGCATACTCACCCTCTCCTAAAATAACAGCATCAACAGATTTGTAAGATAAAGTCATTTCAGGCAATACAGTTGCATGAGGCCCACCCCACACAACATATCTCCCCATAGAATGGGCAACATCGCTAATCATCATGGCTCTTGTTATCCCGGGCCCAGTCAATACCCCCAAAGCAACCAAGTCAGCACCGCTCTTTAAAACATCTTTTTCAACTCTTTTCCTTTCAATCTCCAATCCAGAATAGTCAATGACTTCAACATCAATATTGTGCTCTTTAATGAAAGCAGCGATGCCCAATATCCCAGAAGGTGGATAAGCTGCAAATTGAGTCGCAGGTGCAATAAACAGAATTTTTTTAACCCTCATAATAAAGCCCTTAAAAAGCCAGCCTATAAAAAGGTTTCTTGTGCTTTCTTTCTCCGGGGTTTCTTTTTCGTTATCCTTTTTCTTTTCCTGAAGGCTTTCTTTTTTGGAAAAAGAAAAACTTCTTTTTCACTGTCTATCCTATTTTCTCTTCTCAAAAACGCTAAAATTCCTTTAGAATTTTGGCGTGCTCAAGAACAAATGTTCTTGACAAATACATCATCATTCCCAGCCCATAACTCATATGCAGCAAAAAGAATAACAAAAACAATAAAGGCAGTCTATGCATCCCATTTCTCAATCCAATCCAAAGACTGATTAAAAAGTCAATGGCAAAATAAAGAAGAATTGGCAGGGAAAACACCCAATAAATCAAGCTTAATAATCCCCCAAGAACAAAATACAATGAAAAAAACATAGGCATAAAGAATAATAATCCTGCTCTTTGTTTATTGAGCTTTTCTTTCAGGCAGCGTGTTTTTCCATATTTGTAAAACTGCTTGCAAAATCCTTTCAAATCGCTTCTTCTTCTATGATAGACAACCAATCTAGGAGAATAAGCAATCTTCAGCCCCTCTTTTTTAATCCTGGTAAAAAATTCAGGATCCTCTCCAGGGAACAAGGCAGGATTAAACCCAGAGGTTTTCAAAAAACTCTTCCTTAAGATAAAGCAGTTTGCAGAAGTAATAAACGTTTCATCAGCATCCAAATTCTCAATACATCTCTTGTATCTGCAGCTCATATTACTTGTACCAAAAAAATTCTCTAATACCAACCCAGAAGTTTTGGCAAAAAAACAATCGTTTTGAGGAGTTAACTGCGGTCCTCCAACCAGTTCAATTTCCTTATGCAAGGCAAAAAACTCCTCGGCATTTTTAAAAATATCTTTATCAACAGAAGCATCATCATCAATAAACGCAAGAATTTCACCTTTAGCTTCTTTTACACCATTATTCCTGTTCTCACTCGGATTCAACCCTTTTTTAATAACAATCTGAATTTTTTTGTTATCATAATCAGCATTTTTTAAAGATTCCAAAACTTCAGCATCCCTATCAGGAGCAAGAGCAATTATGACTGAAAATTTTATCATCTTCCAATAATCTCCCCGATATGCAAACGTCTTGGCAGCATATCATAAAGTTTTACAATAAATTTGAAAGGCGAATAAATTAATCTTAATCTTAAGATAGCAAGGAACATATCTATGATAGTGCTTGACTTTAAATGCCCTCCACCTGGTTCTGTCCAGGTAGTAGGAATTTCTTTAATTTTAAACCCATGCTTTTTCATCTGATACAATAAATCAACATCGAAAGCCCATCTTGTTATCCCAAGTTCGTTGCAGACAATTTTAATAGCTTTTTTCCTAAACAGCTTTGCTCCACATTGTGTATCTTTAATTCTCAGATTAAAAAAAAGATTAACAAGAAAATTAAAACTTCTTCCTGCAAATATTCTGGTAAAAGGCTGCTTCTTATCAATCTTAGCACCTTCAATCCACCTGCTCGCAATAACACCATCATAACCTTCAATATTCTGAACAAGGTCATAAAATGAATCAGGTTTTGTTGCTAAATCAGCATCAACAAATCCAATTAATTCACCCTCAGCAATCTTAAATCCATAATTCACAGCAGCACCCTTGCTTCCAACTTTTCCGATATCAACAAAATTAATCTGCTTGTATTTCTTAGCTATTTTTTTAAGAACCCCCAGAGTATTATCTACACAGCCATTAATCACAACATGAATCTCAAAATCAATCTTCCCTTTAAAGAAATCACAGTATTCAACGAGAGTTTTTTCTATTCTTTTCTCTTCATTATACGCAGGAATTATTATCGAGAGTTTTACCATCTTTTGAAAAGATTACATGAATCATCAATATCAAAAACAATAAAAACATATTCATTGCAAGAATCTGAATAATCTGCATCAAACTTTCATGAAAAAACCATATCCCAAGGATTTCAAGAACATTAAACACACCAAGAACCAATAAAAATCTTCTTCTGTTTATCGCAGCTTTATAAAAAGAAATAATATAAACAAAGCAGGTAAGACCAATAAAAACAGAGAACCACCCAAGAAGCGGCGCAACAACCAAGTAATCTTCACCATATAATGTATTAACAATAAACTCAGGCATGAAAAAATAAACCACAATCGCTGGAATCACAAACAACGCAACCAATAACAAAGATTTATACAATAAATGCTTGCTAGCCTTTCCACTTTGATGCATTTCAGATATCTTTGGAAACATCACCTGGCTTATCGAAATGCTCCCGAAGAAAATAATCTTGCCAAGCAAAGATATCGCAGAATAATAACCTGCCTGCACATTATCAAAAAAATGTTTTACAAGCAGTATATCAACACTATAAAACAGTGTAAGACTGAATATCATGATTAAAACAGGTACAGAATAATCATACACCTCTCTAACATTAAGCTCAACAGGTTTTTCTTTTAATATCTTTTTCAGAGGGATAAGCCCAAAAAAGAAAACAACAACATAAGAAGCAATAATCGCCCCAATAGCCCCATCAACACCATACCCAAGAATAACGAATAGAACCCCAAATAAGAATTTGATAACTCCTTCAGATACAAGGTTAACACTTAATCCATTAAATTTTTGCATTCCTTGTAAAATTCCCCTGTTGATAGGCACAAGCAAGGCAAAAATAAAAAACAGCGTCAACAGCATTAATGTAAAAGAGCTAACACGAAGAAAATGAGATATAAAAGGGATAGCAAGGATAAATAAGAGACTTAGTATTACTCCAAGAATAAGTAATATTTTTACAGATTTTAAAAACAAGAATTTAATTTTTCCATATTCTCTTTTAATAGCATATAAAGAAGAAAATTTAGCAATACTTGTTTGGATAGTATTCAAAGGAATGCTCATAATATAGATAATAGAAAGCGCGGCACCTAAAGCCCCATACTGCTCAGGTCCAAGACCTCTCCCCATATAAAAGTGGAAAAGAAATCCAAAGACATTTAACACAAAAGTTCCAATAAACAAAACCAGATTATCTTTTACAAATTGCTTTTTCATTAGTTTTTTAATCATCTTAAATAAACCAGATAACAGAGCAGAATATAAGTTCGATAAACATCATAATATACACAACCTGCTTCTCAGTAAACTTTCCAGTTCTTGTAAAAATATGAGGCAATGAATATATCTTATCATAATCAGTCTTCACTTTACCATTTTCATAATGTCCATATGTTTGTGCCTTAAACTTGCTTCTCATCTTAAGGAAAAATTCAATAATAAATGGAATTCCAGCAATAATTGCAGCCCTTTCTATATCCCCAGTTATCCCAATAATCGCTATTGCCCCCCCAAGAAGGTATGTTAAAGAATCTCCAGGAAATATCTTAGCAGGATATTTATTATAGATAAAAAAAGCAAGCAAAGCAGAGAAAGTAACAAGAGCGATTAAAGAAGCAACATAGCTCCCATTAACATAAGCATAAATGCTCAACATTCCAGTGTAAACCAAGCCCATCCCGGTTTCCAATCCATTATAGCCTGCAAGCAGATTCACCATGTTAGCAGAAAAAACAAATCCAAGAGGCAGTATCAGCAAGGGATAAACCAATCCAAAATCAACCACCCTGTAAAAAGGAATCCCCATATTAGTGTTTCCAGCACTAACCACGATTAATGGGACAGCCGCCATTAGAGTTAATATAGGTTTTTGCCATTGCTTCAATCCATAAGAAGTCTCTTTATCTTTTCTTATCAACAAATCATCAAAAAATCCAACAAATGTAATCATCAACAAAGAGGTTAAGGCAGCAAAGATGAGCAATAAACTACCCTCATCATGAAAATAAAACGTTCTTATAAACACATAAAACATAATGCTTGTAAATATCCCTGCAATGACAGCAAGCCCCCCAGATAAAGGGATTAAAGGTTTATCTTTTTTATTCTGGTCTTTAACAACCAAGTTAATTCTTCTAAGATACCTAATCATCCACGGGGTAAATGCAAAAACAACAATGAAACTGATAAATGCAGCTGCAAATGGAACAATCATAATACCCACCACGTAAAATACAAACAAATATGTTTAAAAACATACCTATTCACCTATGGGAAATGTTAGAGTACCCAAAGATATTATCAAAAACAATCCAAACAAGATTGTTTCGCGACTTCAATATAGGAAGGCAACTGCCGTGGAAACTGCTTGTTGAGATAAACAGAGTTTGTAATCACAAATGCGTAAACTGCAATATTTGGGAAAGCCCTAAAAAAGAAATTCTCCCATTAAGAAAGTACAAAGAGTTGTTCAGGGAAAACAAGAATCTTATGTGGTTGTCTCTGACAGGAGGAGAGCCTTTTCTTAGGCAGGATATTGTAGACATTGCAGCTGCAGCAAATGAAAATTGCCATGACTTAAAATTCCTAAGCATACCTACAGATGGCTATAGAACAGACTCAATAGTTGAAAAGTCAAAAGAAATGAACAGGATGGGTCCAGAGCTGCATTTAACAATAAGCTTAGACGGTCCAAAAGCAATCCATGATAAAATCAGGGGAAAAGAGGGGGCATACGATGCTGCAATAAGAACTTTCAAGGAATTAAAAAGAAATAACATAGATGTAAGATACCAAGCAACCCTGCATAAGCAAAATTTAGATGTGTTCAAACAATTTTACCTGCAAAATAGAAAAGATATAGGGGTATTGACATTCACCCAAATCTCAGATGTTTATTATGACAACAATAGCAATGTAAAGCCATTAACAGGAGAAGCAGCAGCAGATGTTTTCAATTACATAGAAAAAAATTTCAATTTTAAGGAAAAGCAGGATTTATTTGAAAAAATGCATCTTAAAATTGCACAACAATACATGAAGAAGAAAGACATGATGCTTCCATGCACCGCAGGATTTTCAGGAGCGTTCATTGCTTCATCAGGAGATGTTCATCCTTGCTTCTTTATGCCCTCCTGGGGTAACCTGAAGGAGAAATCATTCAAGGAAATTTGGTTCGGGCAAATAGCAAATGAAGAAAGAGAAAAAATAAAGAAAAAGAATTGTCCTAAATGCTGGGTGAATTGTTTCAGCTTCCAGGACATGCTCGTCTACCCTGAAAAAGCAGCAGCAAGAGCATATTTAAAAATTCCTCCCAAATAAATGCTTCTTAAACAGATTTTAACAATCTCTTATACTTCTTTTTTTCCAGCCACAACCTCAACAAATTGCCGCCCATTCGTTTAATATCTCGAAATAAATACACCTTGCTTTCTCTTTCATAAATATTGACAACCTTTGCAGGCAGCTCCTTGACCTTGTAGCCAGCCCATTCAGATTTAACAACAATTTCAGTATCCCAGCTCCACCCTTTCTCATGGATATATGGCAATACCTTTTTCAAAACATCTTTTCGAAATGCTTTAAAACCACATTGATAATCCTTAATTTTTGAACCCAGAAACAATCGGGTTAAAAAAGAATAGCCCTTGCTCGCTACTCTTCTTAAAAAAGGATAATCTACTTCAGATGCATCCATATGCTTGCTTCCAACAGCAGCATCAGCACCATTCTCAATCGCCCTCATTAGTCCAGGAAATAACTCCAAGTCAATAGCAAGATCAGCATCAATATAAACTCCAATTTCACCACGAATGCTCTTAAAAGCTTTTGTAAGAACCGCCCCTCTTCCCTGGTTAGGAGTCTGGCTGATTATTCTTAGCTCATTGTATCTTTTTGATTTTTTCTCAGCAAGAATCAAAGTGTTGTCAACACTTCCATCATTTGCAATAATCAGCTCAAAATCTTTTCCCTGCTTTTTTAGAAAAACATAAATCTTGTCAATTGTATCTTCAATAATCTTCTCCTCATTATACGCAGGAATAATCACAGAATATTTCATTGCTGATGAAGAAGATAAATAATTTATAAATGCTTCGCAAAAGCAGCAGCAGCATTGCAATTAATCCCTGCAGGAACAATATACACGTTTTCAAATCCTGAATCCTCAAAGAGCTTTTTTATAATCTTTATCGAGAATAATCTTATACGCATTCCGTGAGAAAGATGGTAGAGTTGATACACTCTGCCAAAAAAAGAAGGTTTGGGATAGAGGAGCACAAATAAACCATTTTTCCTCAAATGAGCAGCAGCATTTTTTACCACCATTTCAGGATGTTCAACAAACTCCAAAGCCCCTGCACATAATACCTTGTCAAACTTTTTCCCAAGATAAATCTTTTGAATATCCCCCTTTATTCCCTGAATCCCCTTATTTTTCAGCATAATAATCATCTCTTGAGAAATGTCCACCCCAAAAACATCAGCACCTTTTTCTTTTAATATTCCAGCATAATATCCAGCACCACATCCAAGATCAAGAACACTATCCCCTGATTTCACTTTGAGCAATTCAAGAACAATCTTTTTTTCCTTCTCAACAATCTTCCCAAGAACACCTCTTTTCCTTTTTTTATCATACTCTTTTGAATGCACACTAAAATATTTATTTGCTTTCATTTTCAATAAACCCCACAATTGTGCTTGGAACAAATCCTCTGCTCTTGCAAAAGTCAATATACTTCCCCATATCTTTCACCATCTTCTGTCCAGAATTCCTAACATACAGCCAGCCAATATCTTTTTGATAAGGTGAAAGATCAACAAAATCCCAAGGGTGGAAATAAATGTTAATGAACTTATTATTTACCATGAGAGTGCAGAACTTCGCATAATCTAATCCAAAGACTCGAAACCATATCCATGAAAAAGGCAGCCGCAATCCCCACGCAACAGATATAGGGACAACAGTCAGTCCGTTTTTTCTAAAAACCTCACGCTTGCCAAATAGATGAAAATATTTTCCAGGGACCCATGTAGGATGGAAACTGCTGTCATAGACCACACCTAACTTTTTCAACACATTCTTGCTGACAAATTGGAGTTGAGGGGATCTAAACCCTTTGACAACGACCCCAAATGTTCTCTCTAATCCAGATTTAGCTTTTTCCAGTAATCTATAAGTTTCTTTATCTTCCATCTCAGAATAAGGGTCATCATGACTGTAAGCATGAAGTGCAAGCTCATGCCCATCCCGGACAAGCTTTTTTACCAGCTCTTTGTGCCTCATTGCAAACACATGCGTTACAAAAAAGGTTGACTTGACATTTTTCTCTTTCAATAAACCAAGGATATTTTCAACCCCCCTCCTGCTCACTTCAAAAAGTTCATCCTCATCGTAAGCAAGACCCTTCTCAATAGGTCTGACAAATTCTTCCACATCAAAAGTTAATAATAAGTATTTCATTTTTTTGCTTCAACAATCAAATCCAGCCCGAAAGGGAAAATAAAATGGTTTTCAGTATTCTCAAACCAAACATTAAGCAGCTTATTCAGCTTAGGATTGCTCAACTCCGCAGCAGAAACTGGAATCCTCTGGAAAAGTCTGCAAAAAACCATAAAGGGAATACCTGCAGCATTCCAGTAATGCACTTTTTGAACTTTAAATCCCGCTTTTTCAACCACATCAACAATTCCCTTTTTGCTGTATCTTCGATAATGATTGATACTCTTGTCATACACCGAATAAAGACAGGGATAAGCAGAGGTTAATAAAAGCAGCTGTCCTCCCTTCCTAACATTTTTTCTGAGTTTTGTTAACAATCCAACATCCTCCTTAATATGTTCAATCACACCACTTAAGATTACGCAATCATACTCTCCAGGAATATTATCATGCACAATATTCATTTTGATAATTTTATCTTTTAATCTGGCATCAGCCAGTTTAAAATAATCATCATAAAATTCAACCCCCATAACTTTCTTTCCTTGCTGGTGAAGCTTAAGAAGCAATTTACCATCTCCACACCCCACATCAAGCACATTACTTCCATGAACCATGCGTGCAAATACAATATCCTTATTCCTATGCCAGAAATCTTCCTGACCACTTCCCCCACTCAGCAAAAAATCCTGCGCTTTCATAAATCATAAACACAATCAACACCTTTTTTAGCTTTTGCATTGAGAATATAGTAAGACTTTTAATACCTCATTTTTTAATGATGATATGAAACCTTTCAATAAATGGCTGATTATAGCATCCGTCTTACTAGGCATGCATCTAATTTTCAGGTTAATAGACCAGGCAAAGATGATGACTTATTTCCCGCTTGATTTTACAAATGATATCAGCTCGTACATGGCCCAACTGCATTTTCTCAAGGTATGCGGATTCCATCAATTTTGTCCATACTGGTATAATGGCTTCACTACTTTTCAATTCTCGCCACCAGGATGGTATTTTTTTGCTTATCCACTCTCATTAATTTTCAATAGTGTGCAGGTTGCAGCATATCTCTCAATCGTAATCTCATTAATCGCAGCATTTTTCCTATTTCTAAAACTGGGGAAAACAGCATCGCTTTCAAGGATAAAGAGCATAGCTTTCTTTTTCCTCTTCTTTGCAAATGCTTCAGCAATAGGGAATTTCATACGCCTCGGAAGAGTTCACGAATTATTATCATGGGTTTTGTTTATTCCTTTTTTCTTCCTGATTTATTATTACCATGACAAACCAATAGATAAAAAATTCTTCTTAGTCATCCCTCTTTACGCTTCAATAATCTTAACCTACCACAGCACTGCAGTTCTCGCAGGATTAGTGTGGTTGGGGTTCTTTTTTATCCGAAAAACCAGCAAGGAAGTTCTCAAGGGGATATTTGCACTTCTCGTATCATTTCTGTTCACATCATTTTGGCTGGTGCCTTTTGTAATGGGAGTTTTTCAAAATAGCACAATCCCTCAGCTTAAGCAAGGAACATGGATATGGAATCCCGCATTGAACAATCTTTCAATAAACCTTTCAGTACTCCTCATCCCTCTTGCTTTTCTAATCTTATTTTTTTTATTTTACAAGAATGGCAATGCAATAAGAAGCAATTTTCTTTTCTTCATGCCTGCAGCAATCTTCACCTTGCTGTTCTTCCTCAGATTAACCCCATTTTTGCCTGTATTTGACCAAATATATCCAGACCCAATTGTTCACTTTATTCTGTTTTTTGCAATATTCTTCTTTTTGAAAATGGAAATTCCAACAGGAAAAATTAAACAATTTTCAGCTCTGCTAATAATAATAGTAATTGCAAGCATTTCATTAAATATCATCTACACCCCTTTATTCAAAATTCCCAATTCTGAAAGAGAAAAAGAGTTTATCAGTTATCTCCCTCTTATCGAAGACAGATTTGTCATAACTGGAAAATTCCCTCCAGAGCCATATGCCAAAGCATTTTATTCTTTTGCAGCAACAAAAAATAAAAGCTCGATTTCAGGATGGTATCCTGAAGAAAAGTCAAGTGAATATATCTCACGGCTCGCAAATGTTAATAGGGCAATAGATAACAATAACTGCGAAGAATTTAAGCAGGAACTGAGATATTTCAACACAACAGAGGTATTATCCACCAAAGAATATTGCGAAAGGTTAAGAAACTGCAATCTTAATGAAGTATCAACAAAAACAGAAACTTGCTTCTACAACCTGCAGTCTTAGATTCTGCCAACAAGTTCTACCCTCGGGTCAGGAACAGAAGTTCCATAAAATTCTTTTGGAATATCTAAATTCTCAGGATATTTCATCTCCCATATCTTTATAGGTCCAATAACCTGTCCCTGATATATTGCCAGTGGCAATCCAGCATTTTCATCGCCATAAACAAGCTTGAAATTTTCGGATTCTTCATTGAACAAATAAAGATGAGCAAATAATGTCCTGCTGACTTTTGGAGAAAGATATAATGCCGCCCCCAAAGGATCACCCTGAGTTCCATCAATAACTGGAAGGAATCTTAAACATCCTTTTAAAGGGGCATCAGGGTAGTATTGAACAACACCATTAAAATAAACGCATTCAATTCCTGCTTGTACTTGCTGCCCGTTGTAAACAATCACAGCATTCGGCTGGGAAATGCTTACCTGAGTTTTCCCATCGCTGTCAGGAGCAATTTGAAGAGGAACAAAAAATGCACCAACCCCAGCAGCCTGCCCAGGGAATAACTGATTGTTGTAAACAAAATCTTCATCAAGAGGAGTTCCGCCAGTATAAACATAAACTGTTTGATTTCTCGTTTCTTTGCTCTGGCTTCTATCCAAGACATACTGATTAATCCAAGAATATCTATCATAATTAACATCGCTTCCAATGCTTGAGAATGCTGTATATTTTCCAATCTCGTCAGAAACCATCAATAAATGCGTAGCTTTATTCGCTTTCAATAACTGCATCGCTTCCAAACTCGTACGCTTCTCATTATCCCACTGGCCCGTTAATACATGCCTCCCAACAAAATAATTAATAGCACCTCTTGCATTTCCACCATCGCTTAAAGTTGCCCTGTTCCAGGCAGTCTGAACCCAATATCCATAATCCCACCAATGGGCAAATACAGCTGTTTCAGGAGTATTTTCTCTAACCCACTTACCAGCTTCCTGCCATTGCTGGTTATAAGGTAAGCCAACACCACCTGCTTGTGCAGCGCTTGTCTTGGTGAAATTAAACAATAATGATAATGCAATGAAAATAACAATACAGTAAAGAGCTATTTTCACCCAAAATCCAACTTTTTCAGGAACATTCCCAAATAAAGATGCCACGATGAATCCAAGTGCCAGTCCAATCACCCCTGCAGCAAAGAAGTTGGAGCTTAACTTAGGAAAAATGAACAATAGAAGAAAAAATAATGTGCTTAGCAGCAAAGACCTTTTGATATATCCATAATGTGGGAAACGTGCAGATTTGCCCAGTAAATCATCAATAAAATACCCGCACATGACAGCAGTGACTGGAGCGAGAAGAAACACCAATCGTATAGCCCCCCTCGCAGCAATCAAGCTGATTATGAACCACACAATAACAAAGGTGAGAGTCTTATCAAACTCCAGAACCTTGCCAAATTCTTTTTTATCTTTGTAATAAGTGTATAGGTAAAATCCTGCAGAAGCTAGCGCTAAAATAATCAACGACCCTAAATAAGTAACTTTAGCCAGAGCACTCACACCATCAAAAGTCCCACCAGAGTTATACCTGCTGAATGGGAATGCAATAATAAAGAAGATATACACAGCCATAAGCTTCCATACATTTTTGTTTTCAAGATTTTTAATAACCTGATAAAATAAAAACACCGAGCCAATGATAAACATCCAAAGGTATAGCCACCCGCCGAATTGGCTAACCCAATCAACAAGATAAGGTTGATGGTTCTCAGCAACAGTCAGGTGCCATCTGCTCCTTCCAAACGGCTCAACAAGGTCTGTATAAATATCCTTGATTCTTTCACCAATATATCCAAGCCCTCCCCCATACACAAAAGGCACAGTAACCAATCCAAGAAAAACAGAAATCGCCGCACTAATCACCCCAGCAGGATACTTATTCTCAATTTTGCTTTTGATCCTAAAAATGTCAAAATCAAATAATACAAGGTTAACAACAACTATCCCGAGTGCAAAGTACATTATTGCTGAGGTAAATGAGGTAATTAGACTTCCAAAATTGAATCTCCCAGAAGAAAGGTAAAGCAGCATAAGTGTAGTAACAAGAACGAATAAAGCATAAGCATAAACATCCTTTCTTTTTAATTTTCCCAAGAAGGATTCAATAATGGTTGTAAACCCAACTGCAAGGAAGATTGTTGTTACCCCTCCCCATGCAAGACCCATCAATCCTGTGGATATTCCTCCAAGAAAAGCAAGAATAAGTGCAGTCTTCAGCTTTTCAGCCTTCAACGAGCTTACATAAAAATAAAAAGCTGCAAACATCATTGCGATTCCAAATGGCTCTTTATCCGGAACTCCCCCCATTGTCCTGTATAAGAAAGCAGGAACAACAATCAGGAATGCCGAGGCTATTAAAGCAGCTCTCGCATTAAACAATTTTTTAACAAGTAAATAAAAGAAGATTATTCCAAAAACCATAACAATCGGAGGATACAAAATATCTGCTAATTCCAAAGTTATGCTGCCGCTAAAAAAACTCAAAAACTTATACAAATACACAATAAAATAACTCAAAAATTTAAACTCTCCCAATCCTGTGAATCCAAGAGGATAATATCTTAAAGTATCAACAGTCATCAATTGTCCATGTTCTAGGATATAACGAGCATATCTCAAAAAAGCATAAGGGTCTAAATCACTCGGAATCCATTGCCCTGTTGTAACATCTTTCAACAAAGGCAGGTTTTGAATCCTTATAATAAACCCCCACGCAACAATATTTAGTAATATCCCCCAGTTAATCCTCCCAAGGAAAAACAGCACAATAGTAATCGCAGGAATAATAACAAACAGCCATAATGTTCCCAGCCTGAAAACATTCCCAAGAAGAAAAAACAATGCAGCAATTACAGCAGCATAAATCCCAATGTACAGATATCCATACTTGTCATCAAATCCAGCTTTGTTCTTTAAAAAAGAGCTTATCTTTTCTTTCCTCTCCGAGATTTTATCAGGATCACCCATCAAAAGCCAGAAACAGGATTGGCTTAAAAACCTTTCCAGAATCAGAAAGAATCAGAAAAAAACGAAAGTGTTTAAAATCAGCAATAATTATAACGAATATGTCAAAGCAGGCTAAAATAGTTTCTAAAGATATCCCTCTTGCAGAAATCACTTTAAGAAAATATGAAAAGCCCCAGCAGGGCAGCAGCAGGGATTTAATGAAAAAACTTTGCTTATCAATTGGTTTATTGCAGCCAGGAGATTCGAGGGATGTTGTTGTAGATGTACTATATGTTCTTGTAAACTCCAAGCAGCCTTTGTCATCAAAAGAAGTTGAAGACCAGGTTATAGAATTAAGAAAAAAACATAAACTTCCTTTAAAGGGAATAGCATCATCCAACCTAAGAAGGCAATTAAAAAGATTGAAAGATTTATTCTTAATAGAATCTTTGCAGAATAGTTATAGGATTACTGAAAATGAATCCTTAGAAGTAATTTTCGAAGAAAAAATAAAGCAATACTATTTAAACTCAATCCTGGAAAGAGTAAAAGAATATTTTGTTGCTGTAAAAAAATGATATACTCCCCTTCAGACGATTCATTCTTAATGCTCAAAGCAATCAAAGAAAGAGCAAAAAACCAAATAGTATTGGACATGGGCACAGGCTTTGGCATATTGGCAGAAACAGCATTGAAATCAGGAGCAAAATCGGTTCTTGCAGCAGACATCAATCCAGCATCAATAGCATATGTAAAATCAAAAAACATTCCAGCAATCGTATCAGATTTGTTCTCAAACATCCAGGGAAAATTTGATTTAATTCTTTTCAATCCTCCTTATCTTCCAGAAGACCCTTTAGAAGACGAAGAAACTCGCAGGATTGTCTGCGGAGGAAAACATGGATATGAAATAATCATCAAATTCCTGAAACAAGCTCGAGCACATCTCAACAGAGGAGGAGAAATCCTGTTAATATTTTCTTCGTTGACAAACAGAAAAAAGATTGACCAGACATTAAAAGAATTAAAATACAAGCAAACATTGCTCGATGAAGAATCTCATTTCTACGAAGTTATTTATCTTTATTCCTGCAGGATTTAATAAAAAAGCTTATAAACCCTTTTTCTTGCCAATATCTTATCCGATAACTACCACCAGCTCTTCTTTGGGCTGAATGGATTAATCTCCTTGGTAGAAGGATGTTACATAAATGGAAAATCAGTTAGTATTAGATAAAATAAAAATTGTAAGAGAGCTTTCTCCAAAACGCAAGTTTAATCAGTCATTCGACATGGCAGTCACATTAAAAGCTTTAAATCTTAAAAAACCGGAAGAAAACGTAGATTTGTTCATAACCCTGCCTCACCAGCGTGGAAAGCAGCAAAAAGTATGTGCATTGATTGGAAGGGAATTGGATGACCAGGCAAAGGTTTTTGATAAATCAATCAAGCTAGAAGAATTCCCCCAATACCAGGATAAAAAAGCAGCAAAAAAATTAGCCTCTCAATATGATTTCTTTATTGCTCAGGCAAATCTTATGGGGCAAATTGCAACCGTATTCGGTAAAACTCTTGGAGTTCGCGGGAAGATGCCAAATCCAAAAGCAGGTGCTGTAGTCCCGCCAAGTGCAGACTTAACCCAATTAAAAGCAAGAATAAACAAATTAATCAGATTGCAGACAAAAAAAGAGCTTATAGTAAAATCAACAATAGCCCAGGAATCAATGTCTGACGAGCATATAGCAGAAAACTTCTTAGCAGCTTACAATGCTTTAGTCCATGCATTGCCGCAGGAAGAAGCAAACATAAAAGAAGTTTTCTTGAAATTAACAATGGGTCCAAGCATCCCATTTTCATTAACAAAAGAACAGCTCCAGGAAAGATTAGAGAAAAAAAATCCTGAGGTAAAAAAGAGCTTTTCTTTAGAAAAGAAAACCTCGGAAAAGAAACATCCAGAGAACGAAGAAGAAATAAAAAAAGTTAAATCTAAAAAATGAAAAAATCAAATTACAAATCAAAAGTAACAAAGAAAAAGCTCAGCGAAGTAGAGCAGATTAAATCAGCTTTATTAAAATACAAAGTTATCTGCATTTTCGATTTAAAGTCTTTGCCTTCAAAGCAATTGCAGTCAATCAGGCATAAATTAAGAAAAAACTCTGAAATGTATGTGAAGAAGAAACGTCTGCTTAAACTTGCAATAGAACAGGTAAAACAAGAAAAAGACCTTTCAGCTTTATTGCCTTATTTAGAAAAAGGAATTCCAGCATTGCTGGTTACAAACGAAGACCCTTTCTCAGTTTACAAAACAATCAAATCATCAAAATCACTTGCAGCAGCAAAACCAGGGCAGATAGCTCCTAAAGATTTAATCGTAGAAGCTGGTCCCACAAATTTCCCACCAGGACCCATTATTGGGGAATTAGGCCAAGCAGGAATTATTGCGGCTGTAGAGCAGGGAAAAGTAACAATTAAAAAAGAAACTACAATTGCGAAGAAAGGAGATATTATAACTCAAAAAAAAGCAGATGTCTTGTCCAAGCTCGGAATCCAGCCTATGGAAATAGGCATGTCTGTTATAGCAGCATTTGAACAGGGAATAATTTACGCTCAGGAAATATTAGATGTTGACGAACAATTATACCTTGATAATTTAAGGGCAGCAATCCATCAATCATATAACTTCACACTCTCTATCGGGTATGTAACCAGGGAAAATGCCGCGATGTTGATTAAGAAAGCATTCAACCAGGCAAATCACCTGGCTGAAAAAAACAGCATATTAACAAGCGAAACAGTTAAAAGCGAACTAAAAAAAGCTGAGTTTGCAGCTTTAAAGCTCAGTGAGAAAATAGAATAATCATGGAGGTAAAAATGGAATACATATACTCTGCATTGCTCCTTTCAAAACTTGGGAAGGAAGTGAGTGAACACAATGTGAAAAAAGTGCTGGAAGCAGCTGGAGCTCATCCAGATGAAGCCAGGATAAAAGCTTTAATTTCAGCATTAAAAGATGTTGATATTGAAAAAGAAATAAAGGAAGCTGGAAATATGCAGCACGCA
>DATDZG010000003.1:0-3624 GCA_035288805.1 Candidatus Nanoarchaeia archaeon | reverse complement strand
GAATTAAAAATAAAATATGAAAACAAAGGAATAACATTGCCCCTGGCTGATTTTTTAATCATTGCCCAGGTAAGAGAGGGAAATCATCTTTTGATAACAAAAGACACCCATTTTAAAGGTATTGAAGAAATAAATAAGATTATTTTATGAGCTATTAAACCAGCAACCCATCAATAATCAACCCTATCCTCGGGTTTCTTCTCACTCTCCAAAGAAAGCAATCTCTTCAAATCTTCAACCTTAGGCTTTTCAATCCCAAGAACAGCTCTTAAAACCTCAAAGTATTGCTCTATTCTGGGCTCAAAATGTTTTCTTCTGTCAAAGTTTCCAAGATTCTCATATTCATCAAGATAATTTCTTTCCCCTTGTTTATTAAATTTAAAAGTCCTAAATAATCCATTGCTTAACCCGGAAGAAATATCCTCATCAGTTCTTTGTTTAGCCAGTCTGCATCCAGTAATCCCTAAATCTAAATCACAAACAGATCTGCTTGCTTGAGGATAAAAGAATATCAACAGCCCGGAATTAACTCGTTCAGGTTTATTGGAATCAACAGCATCAAGAGGAAATTCAAGAGATTTATATTGTGCAATAAAGTAATTTAAATAAAATTTTTTAAGAACATCTATAGGCTCTTCTCTAAAATTTCCAAAAGGTTCTCTTATTCCAGAAAACCTGTTTTCAGGGGAGAGGTAAAAAATTGCTGTTGCCATCATTTAAGGAAATTATCTTCTTCCAGTTTTCTTAATAACCTTCTTCCCCCTCTTTCCCCCGGGGCTTTTCTCAAAAGGGCTCTTAGCAGCTTTAATCTCATCAGCTTCATCTTTAGCTGAAAGAATTCTTTCAGTATCTTTCTTTCCCAAAGGTTTCTTTCCTAAAGAAAGGATTTCAGCAGTTTTCTTCCCAAGGGGTTTTACATTCTTAGTTTCTTTTTTTCCAAGGCTTTTCTCAACAACGGTCTTCTTGGAAGATTTTTCTTCTCCCTTCTTCTCCGCATCTTCAGAATCATCTTCAATATCCTCTTCAAAGAACTCAACAATAGAGTTCCAGTATTTAATAATCAAAATAAGCAGGATAAGCACCACAAAACCTAAAATAACGTAATATCTATAATCCGAAATCTCATCCCATAATTGGTATTTAAAACCAAGCCAGACTGCAGCAGCTATAAGAATCAATAGCAATAAGTATTTTCCAAAAGAAAAGTTTCCATCATCAGGTTCATCATCCTCAATATGCTCTGTATCTTTTTTGCTCTCTTTTTTAGTCTCTTTCCCGCTCTCAACTTCCTCAGAATCGCTGCTTTGGAAAGAGAAAATAGCAATCAGCAGTATCAAAGCCAGAACAACAACCCCTATAATAATGTAATTGGTATAATTTTTCCCCTCATCATCCCCAGAAACTTCTTCCTTGTTAATCAATGAGAGTTCAACATCTGGTTTTCCATCGCCAATTCCTTTCAAGAATGCTCTAATATCTTCTTTGCCATCACCATCAATATCAATATTCTTTGTCTCATTCACATTCAAAATAACAATCGCAATTTCAGATTGTTTCTTTCCCGAGGGTTTCTTTTCTAAAGAAAGGCTCTCTGATTCAAAGATTAATGTAACACTCTTCTCACCAACCTCGCTGATAATCATGCTGTGAGTTTCATTCTTATAACCAAACATTACGCTCTCGCTAACACTTGGGTTATACCTTATATCAACCTGGGGAAATTCATTGCCTGGAAGAGTTGTGCTTGAAGAAGTTGTAGTACTCTCAAGTGTAGTTGTTGTCTCTTCAAGAGTTGTGGTTGTCTCATCAATATTCAAAGTTGTAGTTGTACTCTCCTTTTCAAGATTAACCTCTTGTTTCCCTCCAAGATTTTTAAGCCAGTTTGAGAATCTCTTCCAAAAATTTTCTTTTTCAGGTGTAATAACCCCTATATCATCCCCCGCTTCACCAACAGTAATCTTAACATCTTCCTTTGTAACAACCCCGGATTCTTTGTTCTTGACATTAACCCTCAGGTCATACTCCGCAGGATTGACAATCCTTGAAGGTGCAATATATCCATAAACCATCTGGGTTTCTCCAGGCTTAACATCAATCACTCCCGGATTAATC
This sequence comes from Candidatus Nanoarchaeia archaeon, assembly GCA_035288805.1. GTDB lineage: Archaea > Nanobdellota > Nanobdellia > SCGC-AAA011-G17 > GW2011-AR20 > DATDYH01. The sequence goes on along the minus strand of DATDZG010000003.1, from coordinate 1,512 downwards.
TGAACAAAACCTGCAGCATCCCCGCTTACCCCTATTTCATAGCTTCCCTGTTCAACCCCTAAGTTTCTTATCTGCAAAGCCATTGTGGCCTGGCTCTCTTTCTTAACTTTAACATCATCAGCAGTCAACAGAATAGCATAACATTTCTCCTTGTCCAAAACCTCAAAAGAAATAACATCCTGGGAAGTAATCCCTGAATCATCCAAAGAATTCCCTTTAACATTAACTTCATATTTGCCAGCACTTAAGTTTCCAGAATTAAAAGTCAATAATAAATCTTTAGATTCTCCATGAACGAGAGTAATCTTATCAAGATTCAGTTTGGCATTTTCATTATCGGTATTAATTTTTATTTCCTTGTCAATCTCGCCGTTGTTCACAACATGAACATTATATCCCTTAACAGTTCCCTGGCAGATGCTTGCTCCAGCATCAATAACATCAAGAGAAAAATCATTGCATTTCTTAACCTTAACTTTCAATATTTTTTCTTTGACAATCTCTCCTTTATCTCCCTTAACAGTCAATAGATTGTTAAACTCCCCTTCTATTCTATAATCAGGATTAAGTATCAAAAAAGTTTTTCCAGAAACACCCGAACCAAGAGTAACCTCCTTGTTCTGTATATTTGCCCATCCAGGACCATCTAATTTCAAAGTGTAAGTATTTGCCCTAACAGCAGTATTTTCAATTCCAACCTCGACCTGTTCAATAGAATGCTCGCACATTTCAGCATATTCCTTTCCAAGATTAAGATTATAATCAAAGCAGTTATCAACAGTTATCTTATTGTCCAAAACTGCGTGCACATTATTCTCACTATCAGCATTTAAGCTAAACAAATAATCTCCAAAGTTATTGCAGGACGATTTTGCAGTGACTGTAATTGTTTTCTCTTCCCCTGGTTTTAAGTCAATTTTTTCCTGGCTAAGAGTAAACCAATTCTTTACATCGCTCTTCAGGCTTAATATATATTTGTCATCATAACCCCCTGTGTTTTTTACATTATAGTTATATTTAACACTCTCACATCCGCAAACTTTTTTATCAGTATCCCCTGTAAAAGAAAAAGTGTTGCAGTCTTTAACCCTGACAACAAATGGAATTTTCTTTGTGTTGGCATTGTCATTAACAACCAATTTTAAGTCATAATCTCCTGCAGCAACATAAGAATTTGGAGTTATGTACACATAAACAAATTTATTATCTAAAGAGGTAAAGCCATTAGGAACAGCTATAGAGAATGCACTTGCCCCCCCTTCAAGATTAACTGTGTAATCTCCTTTGCCAGTAACCTGAACATTCCATAATAATGTGCTTCCCTTGCACGTTTCTCCTGTATTCTGCTCAGATTGCAAGACAAAGTCAGCATTAACAAACTGGACCAGTAATAAGAATAATAAAGTAATAATCAGCCCATTTTTAGTATTCATAAATCTTCTCCCCCTATAAAACATATTTAGTACCACTTGAAAAGTTATAATCCATATAAATACTTTATGGTAGTGTAAA
>DATDZG010000002.1:0-27779 GCA_035288805.1 Candidatus Nanoarchaeia archaeon | reverse complement strand
ACAATCCTAGAGGGTGATTTTTTTAAGGGATTAGAGTCTATCGAACCGGTTTCTAAAATGTACCTCTCTAACATTGGTGGGCTTAGTGGTTTGCCTGTAAAACGAGGGCTTGAAAAGATTGATGAGAAACTTAAAACCTCTGGCTTAGTTTATTTCTCAAAAGGTTTGAAAATTTTTCATGAAGGATTTTTAGGGAAAGAATTTACCAAACGGGAGGAAGAGGGGATTATGAAGATGATTGAGATAGATGAGAGACTCACCCATATTGCGAGCGTTATTGAAGCTAATACAATACTTTTGTGCCTAGGAATGAGATTAATTATAGAAGCCTCTGGAATCCTGTTGTGTTCAGAATGCATTGTGAGGAACAGTCATTTTAAGGCTCTTAGAATAGACTCTTTGCCTTCCCATTCATTTCTTACGAGCAATAGTTTTAAATATATGGCAGTTTATGGTGTTCTATGGACAAGATGAAAATTATTCAGATGGAGAAAATAGCAGTAAATGTCGTTGTTGAGAGAGAGAAATGTGATGGAAGAGAGGTTTTTATAGCTACAAGTCCTGATGTCAATGTATTTGCAGAGGGGAAGACGATAGACGAGGCTATGGAAAAGTTTAAAGAAGGTGTTAAGTTTCATTTAGAGAGTTTTCCTGAAGAGAGGAAATCTTTGATTGTTGAGGAGAAAGATAGATATGAGATGCCTTTGTTGACTAGAATGTTTTTATAGATTTATAGGAACTCTTCTTCTGGGATGTTTGTTGCTTTTGAAATTTTCTTAAAGACCCCACGGGAAGTTAAGGGCAACACGATTGTAACAAGAATTTGTCCGTTTGATAATGAAACATGGCTTCCTTTTCTGCTTTTGATTTCATAACCATGCTTTCTTAGAATGTTGATAAGGTCTATGCCTTTTACATGGTGTGGGGTCTTCATGCATGATAGCAACTAGAACTTATTTATATACTCTTTCAACCATTTTTATTTCAACGCTCTTAATATTGATTCTTTACCCTTCCAATCTAAGGCCTCTTTTAGAACTTCTTGAATTGTTTTTACTGGGATAATCTTGATTTTGTGCTTATCTTCTTCTGATAAGATAACATCTTTTAAGTTGGCCTCTGGGATTATGACTCTTGAAATTCCTGCTTCGATTGCTGCTTCGATTTTTGAGGTTGCTCCTCCTATAGCTAGAACTTCTCCTCTTACAGATAATGAGCCTGTCATTGCTGTGTCTTGCCTTATAGGTATTTTCTTTAATGCTGAGATGATTGCGGTTGCAACTGCTATAGATGCTGAATCTCCTTCTACCCCTTCATGGGTTTGAATAAATTGGACAAAGACATCGTATTTTTCCAAGTCTTCATGGAAATGCTTTAGAATAATTGCTGAAACGTTCTTTACTGCTTCTTTTGCTATTTTTCCTAATTGGCCTGTTGCTATGAATTCGGATTTTCTTCCTCCATGTGTTATTTCTGATTCTATTGGCAATACGATTCCTGAAAAGTAATTATCGGAGCCCATAACTGCCAAACCGTTTACTTTTCCAATTTGAGTTCCTTTGATTGTTATAACTTGGTAATCTTTTTTTTGCTCTATGTACTTGTCTGCCATTTGCTGTTCTAAAGTTCTTGCAAGATTTTTTGCTTTTTTGATATGCTCTGGCTGGACATACTTAGATTGCTCTTCTAAAGCTATGTCGCCTGATGCTCTGATTAATCCTCCAAGTTCTCTTAGTCTTAATGTTAACTTGCCGGATTTGCCTGAGCGTTTTCTGGACTCTTCGATTATTGTTAACACTGCTGCTTTTGAGAAATGTGGAATTTTTCCATCTTTTTTAACTTCTTGGGCTATGAATTGTGCTATTTTTGCTTGGGTTTCTAAGTTGTCTGGCATATCAGGGTCCATGAAGACTTCATAACCATAACCTCTGATTCTGGACCTTAGAGCTGGGTGCATGTGCATTATTGTTTCTGGGTTTCCTGATGCGACTAAGATAAAATCGCAAGGTACTGGCTGACTTCGAGTCATTGCTCCTGATGAGCGTTCTGATTGGCCTGTAATTGGATATTTTTTTTCTTGCAGTGCTGTTAATAGTTCTTGTTGTGATTTTCTTGAGAGGTTTGCTATTTCATCTATGAATAAGACTCCTCCGTTTGCTCTGTGTATGAAACCAGGGATTAGACGTTCATGTGGGGGGGTGCCTAAACCTCCTGATTGTAAGGGATCATGAAGACAATCTCCTAACAATGCGCCTGAATGAGCTCCTGTTCCTTCTAAAAACGGTGCGGTTTCTGTTGTTGAATTGTCTACCAGAAGCTTTGGTGTTGCTCTGTCGTTTCCTATTTTCATTCTTTTATTTAATGAGATGAAGATTATAAAAATTCCGAGGAACATCATACTTGCTAATAGTGATGCTGCTGCTAAAATATCTCCGTATTGTTTCCTTACCCACCAGGGGGTTATTATTGAGATGATTACTAGAATGAAGAAGAGGATGTTTTGATTTTTTGCTGATGATAATGATTGAATTTTGGCTTTCTGGACTATTTTTGTGCCTAAACCTTTCTTTGTTGTTTTGATTATTGGGACGTTCTCATCTTGCGGGTTGTCGTAAGCCAGGATATCGATTAGTTTTTCTTTTGGCAATAATTCTGCTAGGGCCTGGCCGATTAATGACTTGCCTACTCCTGGCTGGCCGATTAATAATAGATGCCTTCGTTGTTTTGCTACTTTTTTTACAATCCTTACTGCGTTTTCCTGACCAATAATATTATCTATTAGCTTTTCAGGAACCTTGATTTCTGCTGTGGACTTGAAGTTCATCAAATCTTTTGATTGTTTTGTTTTTGATGCCATTTTTGTAGATTTGTTAGATTATGGGTTTGATTGTGTTTAGAAACCTTATTATGCTCTTTAAAAGCCTTTTTCTTTTACAAAAGAAAAACCCTTGGGAAAAAGAAACTATGCATGGGCGATTAGATGTTCTTCTGCGATGAGGTCTGTGTCAAATGTTAAGACTTTTCTTGCAATTTAAGTTAAATAAGCGAATAAAGAATTAAACTATGTCTTCTTCTGCTACAACTACGAAATCGCCAATAGCGATAACTGAAGAGAATGGGATTAATAAACAGGATGATTTCGGGTCTTTTTCTAATTCCAAGCCTTCGCAGTATCCTGTTGGGTTTCTTAGATGAATATGAATGATTTCTCCTGTTCGTGTTTCGAATTCTAAATCTGCTATTTCGCCGAATCTTTTGCCTGTTTTAGAAACAACTGTTCTTCCTAGAAGTTGTCTTGAATATCGTTTTTCGTCATCAACCATACTATCCATAATCATAAGATATTTATAAAGATTATTGTTTTTTGATGTTAGCATTCTGGAGTGATGTTTGTACATTGAATTGATTTTTTGATGGTTGGGTTTAAGTTTTTAGAATGTTGGGGTTTAGATTAGAATGTTGGGTTTTAGTGTTTTAAGGGCTTTGGGTTTGGATGGTGGTTGAATAGAGATTTTGTGATTGGATTATGGTTTTAAGTTGACAATTTATGGATTGATTGCTTGTTGACACTGAGACCTTGGTTTCCATTGGAGGTTAAATATTGCTGGATTTCGAATGGAGGTTTTGAATTTTGCGTTTATAGAGCTTATTGACTGGTTTTAAGCTTTTATTCTTATTTTATTATTTTATAGTGAAAGATATTATATTATTTATTAAGTAGTTTATTTATTATATTATGTTTAAACTGTTAATAGGCTGGAAATAATAGGTTTTTAGAATTTTTATTTTTTTCTTCTCTTTATATTATATTATAAGCTTTTCTATTATATATAATATATATAATAAAATATAATATATAAAATGTATATTTTTGAGTGTTACTATTCGTTAGTTCTATTGGAAATTTAAGGGTTGAATATAAAAAAGGTGTTGGAGTGGAAATAATGGTGGGGGTGTATATTATTGAAGAGAAGAATGTTTAAATATATGCTCGATTTCTTTTGGAAGATGAAAAAAGATCTTGGTGAGTTTTTTAATGATTATTTAAACAAACAGCCTTTATTTCTTGATAAAAAAGCATTGCAGGGTAATTTTACTCCTGAAAATATTCCTCATAGAGATGAACAAATAAACCAATTGGCATCTGTTTTAGCTCCTGCATTGAGGATGGACAAGCCGAGTAATATTTTTATGTATGGAAAAACTGGCTCGGGCAAAACATGTGTTAGCAAACATGTTACTGAACAAATTTTAGAAGCTGCCCGGAAGAAAAAAGTTAATCTACATGTTTATTATTTGAACTGCAAACTAAAAAAAGTCGCTGATACTGAATATAGACTGATAGCTGAATTAGCCAGAAATTTTAATATCCATATTCCTAGTACGGGGCTGCCTACTGAAGATGTTTATAAGAGATTTGTTGAACAGCTGGATAAGGAAGAGAAACTTGTTGTTCTGATCTTGGATGAGATTGATCAATTGGTTAGCAAGGCGGGTGATGGGATATTATATAATCTTACGAGAATGAACAGTGAATTAAAAAAATGTCAGGTTAGTATTGTGGGAATTTCAAATGATTTGATGTTTACCGATAACTTAGACCCAAGGATTAAGAGCAGTTTGAGTGAGGAGGAATTGGTTTTCCCCCCATATAATGCTTTACAACTGCAAGATATATTGAGAGAGAGAGCTAAATTAGCTTTTAAAAAAGACACCTTGGATGATGGTGTGATTGAGAAATGTGCCGCTTATGCTGCAAGAGAGCATGGGGATGCGAGGAGAGCCCTAGAATTATTAAGAGTATCTGGAGAACTTGCTGAGAGAAAAAGCCACGGAAAAATAAGCATAAAAGATATTGATGAAGCTGAGGATAAGATTGAGAAAGATAGAGTTTTGGATGTTATTAAAACTCAACCAAAACAGAGCCAGATTGCTCTTTACAGTATTTTGAGAATCTGCGGGAATGGAAAACAGATTTTTACAGGGGATGTTTATGAGCAGTATAAAGAAATTTGCAAAGATGTTGGGTTTAAACCTTTGACTCAAAGAAGATTGAGCGATATTATTGCTGAGCTGGATATGTTTGGGATAATCAATGCAAGAGTTGTCAGCAAGGGAAGGTATGGAAGAACCAAAGAAATTAACCTCGCTGTGCCCGGAAATACACTAGATAAGATGAATGATATTTTAAAAGAAGGGCTTGGTGTATAATATAAGCATTTTTTTTTGGAAAAGAAAACTAAGGATGGAGAATTTTTAAAATGCTGCAGGAGATTAATATCGATAAAAAGAAGATTATTAAAGATTTTTTAGATAGAGGATTTTTATTGAGCCCTGGTTTTTTTCAGGGATTTAATGAGAGTTATTCGGATGTTATCTTTGAGGCTTTGAGCAGAGTGAAGAATAAACCTCTCGTTATTAATGAAGATTTGTTATTGATAATAAAAGATAATGAACTAAAGAATGAGATTAACTGGCTTGAGTTTGACAGGTCCAGAGTGATGATTGAGAGAGGGATGCAGAGCAAGAATTACTTTTTGTTTTTGGACATAATGAATTATAACTTGAGTGAGGACAAGAAAAAGATTCTGGAAGAAGTTTTTCAGGAGAATAATGAGCTTGGAAACGAGATTGATGAAGAGAAGACAGGAAAATCTGGATTGATTGTGCTGCAAAATTACAAGGAGAATGAAAAGAAGAGAGAGATTCAGGATTTTGTCAATTATTTTAGAAACAGGTATATTGCTTTGAGAGATATTTTAATGAACAGGCAGGAGTTAAAAGATACTATTGCCATTAACAGGGTTTTGAATAAGCAGGATAAATCTAATATTGCTATAATTGGTTTTGTTAAGGATAAAAGAGAGACTAAAAATGGAAACATCCTGCTGACTTTAGAGGATTTAAGCGGAGAGATTAATGTTGTAGTGAATAAATCTAAAACCGATCTTTTTGAAATTGCCAGAGATATTGTTCTTGATGAGGTTATAGGACTTACTGGCGGAAATGGGGATAAAATCGTTTTTGCGAACTCGATTTTGCTTCCTGAAATTCCTTTGAGCAATGAATTAAAAAAACTTGACAAAGAAGGATATGTTATTTTTACCTCTGATTTGCATGTTGGGAGCAAGATGTTTTTTAAGGAAAATTTTTTGAAATTTATTTCCTGGCTGAATCTTGAATCTGGGAATGATGAACAGAAGAAAATTGCGGAAAAGATTGAGTATCTGTTCTTGGTTGGGGATTTGGTTGAGGGTGTTGGGATATATCCAGGGCAGGAAGAAGATTTGGTTATTAACGACATTTACAAACAATATGAAGAGATGACTGAAATGCTTTTGAAAATCAGGAAAGACATAACTATGGTTATTATCGGCGGGAATCACGATGCTCTGAGATTGAGTGAGCCGCAGCCTATGATTGATAAGAACATAGCGAGAAAATTATTTGAAATGAAAAATGTTTATTTATTAACTAATCCTTGTTTGGTGAATATTTATGCTTCTGATTCTTTTCCAGGATTTAATATATTGATGTATCATGGCGGAAGTTTTCCATATTATGCTGAGAATGTTGATAGTATAAGAAAGGCTGGAAGATTGGATAGAGCTGATTTGATTATGAGATTTTTATTGCAGAGAAGACATCTTGCTCCAAGCCATGGAAGCACATTGTATATTCCAGACCCCGCCAAAGATTCTTTGGTTATTGAAAAGGTTCCGGATTTTTTTGTTTCAGGACATATTCATAAAACCCAGGCGCTGAATTATAGAGGGGTTACTATGCTTGGCTGCGGATGCTGGACAGGACAGACTGAAAACCAGGAGAAGAGAGGAATTGTTCCTGATCCTAACAGGGTTACACTGGTTAATTTACAGACGAGGGAGGTTAGGATTCTCAATTTTGGAGACTAAGCATTTTTCTTTGGAAAAGAAAACTAAGAATGGGAACGAAAAGCATTAGTGGAAAAGAAAACTAAGAATGGAAAAATAAAATGGAAATGAGCGAGAAAATGAAATTGTATTTTGATGACATCTCTAAAAATGTCCATCAGATGTGGGAACTTACCGACAGCTTGAGAAAAAAAGGGCTGGATGCTGTTGACTCTGTTGAAATACCTATTGCGAAGAATATGGCTGAAAGGGTTGAAGGTTTGATTTCTGTTGTTGCACCGCAGATTAAGGGATGTGGGATGGTAGAGAGAATTCACGAACTGGAAAAGGAATATGGAAAACTTGACTGGAGAGTTGCTTTGATTGTTTCTGAGGAGATTGCCAATGAGAAGTTCTGCAAATTCAAGGACAAGCATGAAGCTATGGAGGTGGGGATAAGAGTTGGAATAGCTTATGTTACCAACGGGGTGGTTGCAAGCCCTCTGGAGGGATTTACCCATTTAAAATTCAGGAAGAGGAAAGATGGGAAGGAATACGCTTCTTTGTCTTTTTCAGGGCCGATTAGGAGTGCTGGAGGGACTGGAGCCAGCGTGTCTGTTATTATTGGGGATTACATAAGGAAGAAGATGGGATACGCAGCTTATGACCCTGAAGAAAATGAGATTAAAAGAATGGTGACTGAACTTTATGATTATCATGAGAAGGTTACCAACCTGCAATATTTGCCAAGCCCGCAGGAAATTGAATATATGGTTAGACACTTGGAGGTGCAAATTGATGGGGATCCAAGTGAAAAATATGATGTCAGCAATTATAAAGATTTGCCCAGAATGGAAACAAATAAAATAAGGAATGGAATATGCCTTGTTATTGGAGAGGGGTTATGCCAGAAAGCGCCTAAACTCTGGAAACAGCTTGGAAAATGGGGAAAGGATTTTGGAATGGAGCATTGGTTTTTCTTGGAAGAATTTTTGAAATTACAAAAAACAATTAAGTCCAAGGAGAAAAAAACTACAAATGCTGTTGAAGCAAAAATCAAACCTGATTATACTTTTATCAAGGATATTGTTGCTGGAAGACCTGTTTTAACTCATCCATTGAGAGTTGGCGGGTTGAGGTTGAGATATGGCAGAGCAAGGAATACAGGATTGAGTTCGATGGCTATTCATCCTGCAACAATGGTTGTTGTTAATGATTATATTGCTATTGGGACCCAGCTTAAAGTTGAGAGACCCAGCAAAGGGTGCGCATTAAGTTCTTGTGACAGTATTGAAGGGCCTATTGTCAAGCTTAAGGATCAAAGTGTTGTATTTTTGGATAGTTATGAAAAAGCAAAAAATTATTTTGGGCAAGTTGAAGAGATATTGTTTTTAGGAGATTTGCTTATCGGGTATGGGGATTTTTTTAATAGGGCGCATATTTTGGTTCCTCCTGGCTATTGCGAGGAATGGTGGGTATTGGAACTTGAGAAGGGGATTGTTGATAGATATGGGAAATTAGATTTTGCTGAACTTGCTAAAGAGACTGAAATTGATTCTGAGAGATTATCCAAGATTTTTAAAAATAATGCTGAAGATGTATCTTTTTTACTGGCTAAACAGCTTGGCTTGTTTTTGAATATTCCTCTACATCCCAGATGGACTTATCACTGGAAGGATATTAATAAGAAGCAATTTGAGAGCCTGACTGGGTGGCTGAGGAAGGGGGAGATTGCTGATGATGGGCTGGTTTTACCCCTGATTTATGACTTGGTTTCTGACTTAAAAGAAGAAGACCCGAAAAGAGTTTTAGAACTGCTTGGAATACCTCATAAAGTTATTGGGAAGGAGAAGGTTGTTATTGAAAAGGAAGATAAAGATTCTTTGCTTTTATGTTTGAATAACCTTGAATTTTTTGATGTTGGAGGGGAAAATGGATTGGAGATTATTAATCAGATTTCGAAGATTAAGATTAAAGATAAATCCGGGCTGTTTATCGGGGCGAGAATGGGCAGGCCTGAAAAAGCCAAGATGCGAAAACTAACTGGAAGCCCCCAGACTTTATTTCCTGTCGGGGCTGAGGGGGGGAAGATGAGGAGTTTCCAAGCTGCTTTAGAAAAAGGATTTATCAAGGGAGATTTTCCAATTTATGTTTGTGAGTGCGGGAAGGAAAACATATATCCTTACTGCATTTCATGCAAGAAAAAAACAGAGAAGAGGTTTTATTGCAAAGAATGCGGGATTTTGGAAAAACAATGCGAGAAACTGGATAAGCAAGGCAAGAAACATAATAGCTTTGGATATAGAAATTCTTCTTTAGATATTAAGGAATATTTTCAAGCTGCTCTGGAACAATTACAACTGCAGGAGTATCCTAAACTGATTAAAGGAGTAAGAGGAACAAGCAATGAGGACCATACCCCTGAGAATCTTGTTAAGGGAATTTTGAGAGCAATTCACGAATTGTATGTTAATAAAGATGGGACAATAAGATATGACGCTACAGAATTGTCAATAACTGCTTTTACTCCTGAAGAGATTGATACTAATATTGAAAAACTGAAGAGTCTTGGATATGATAAAGATATTTATGGGAATGAGATTATTGATGAGAAGCAGATTATTGAGTTAAAATGCCAAGATGTTATTTTGCCCGGGCAGGAGACTGGGGAAGAGGGAAGTGATGATGTCTTGTTCAGGGTGAGCAAATTTATTGATGATTTGCTTTTGTATTATTACAAGGTTGATGGATTTTACAATCTGAAGAGCAGGAAGGATTTGGCTGGACATTTGATACTTGCTATAGCCCCGCATATTTCTGCAGGCACTGTCTGCAGGATTATTGGATTCAGCAAGACGCAAGGATTTTATGCTCATCCGATGCTGCATTGCGCTGTACGCAGGGATTGTGTTCATCCTCATACCAAATTTGTTTATTCTGATAATCTTGGTAAGGTCGGCTATGAAAAGATAGGGGAGCATGTCGAAAATTTACTCGCTCGAGGAGCAAATACAAGAGTCATTGATGATTTTGGGACTATTGCAGTTGAAACAAATAAAGAGATTTATGCTTATGGTGAGGACCCTGATACTAAGAACCTGGTTAAAAAAAGAATTAAATATTTTGTTAAAGGCCCTTTACAAAAGGAGTGGATTAAGATTACTACAGCAACTAACAGGAATTTTATTATGACTCCAACGCATAAGTTTATGTATCTTGATAGTGAAAATAATTTTAGATTTAAAGAAGCATTTCAATGTAAAATTGGTGATAAATTGCTCGTTTCTGATTATTTCAAGCCAGAGGTGTTTTATAAAGAATTAAATCTTATTAAAGAGTTTATAGACACTTGCGAAGACAATGTATTAAGAAGAATCAGAATTGTTAATGGCTCAGATTTTTTTAAATTTTTTGTCAAAAAAATAACTAAAAGACGGCTCGTTGAAATATGCAGTTTACCTCAAAGCTGCCTGCGATATAAGAACTTACATGAATGGTACGATAGTGTTTCTTTACTTAATATTAAAGAACTGGCACTTCATGGATTGTTAACTTATGAAGATTTACCTAGAGGTCTTATGTTAAGGTTTAATTTTGGGAGGGCTAGATTTAGAAGCTATCTTACACTTAATATTAATTTAGCAAGACTTCTTGGGTATTTTACTGCTGAAGGACATTTAAGATCCAACAAGACAACAAAACAAATTAGTTTTAGGAATAACGATAAAAATATTCAGAATGAAATAGCTCATTTAATTAAAGAGATATTTGGTGTAGAACCTATTTTTGAGGAGGATACTAAAATAACTATCGCAAATTCTTTGATATATTATATCTTTAGAGATGTTCTTAAAACAGGGTCAAATGCTAAAGAAAAAAGAGCCCCCCCCATTTTATACAATTGCGAAGATAGTATGATAGCAAATTATGTTTCTACTTATATTGACGGAGACGGTTCTATTGTCAATGAAAGAAAGTGTATAACCTTTTATTCTGTTAATCGTTCGTTACTTGATGACATTGCATTTTTATTAACGAGGTTTAATATCGCCTCCAGGTACATTTCTATTAGTCCGAGAATTCCTGGCAGATTGGTGTTAAACAAATATTTACTAAAAGGAGAGATAAAGAAATTCCCGCTACACCATCTCGCGGTATATGGGGAAGATGCCTTTAAACTCGGTTCTGTTTTAATTTTAACCAAAAAGTCAAAGAGAGAAAAATTGCAGGTTTTGATGCAAGCCCGTTTTGGTGAAAGACATCTTAATGATAAACCCCTCATCTCATTTGGAGATTCTTTTGTAGATTATATTAAAACTATTGAAATTGTTTACGGAGAAAATAACTCTTATTGTCTTGAGGTCGATTGGATAAGAGAAGAAGAGAAGAATATTATCTGGGGGGAGCAGATAGTTAATACTAGATGTGACGGTGATGAAGTTGCGTTTATGCTTTTGATGGATGCTTATATTAATTTTTCAAGAAAATATCTGCCTGCGCATAGGGGAGCAACGCAAGATGCGCCATTGGTTTTAAGTTCTATGCTGATTCCTAGCGAGATTGATGACATGGCTTTTGATGTTGATTTAGGTTCTAGTTATGGGCTGGAGTTTTATAATGCCTGCGAGATGTATAAGATGCCCTGGGATGTGAAAATAGAGCAATTAAAATCGAGATTGGGAAAACCTGAGCAGTATGAGGGATGGAGATTTACGCATCATACAAGCAATATTAATAATGGGGTTTTGTGCAGTGCTTACAAGTCAATACCGAGCATGCAGGAGAAGGTTTTTGGGCAAATCAATATTGCGGAGAAGATTAGAGCTGTTGATGAGAGTGATGTTGCCAGACTGGTTATCGAGAGACATTTTATAAGAGATATAAGGGGAAATTTAAGAAAGTTTTCCACGCAGGAATTCAGATGCGTTAACTGCAACGAAAAATACAGAAGACCCCCTTTATTAGGATGCTGTCTGAAATGCAATGGGAGGATTGTGTTTACAGTTGCTGAGGGTTCTGTTATTAAATATCTTGAACCTTGTTTGTCCCTTGCTGAGAAGTTTGAGTTACCAGCGTATTTAAGACAGAATCTTGCTTTGACTAAGATGAGGATTGAGAGTGTTTTCGGAAAAGAGAAAGAAAGGCAAGAAGGATTGGGGAAGTGGTTTTAACCTTTTTCTTTGTAAAGAAAAACGTTAAGACGAAAAAGAAACAGACTGAGAAAAAAACATTGTGAAAAGATAGATTTAAATCTTTTTCTGCTTTCTTTTATTTATGGAATACCGATATAGTCTCAATGATACTGTAAAGATTTCTCAAGAATCTTCTTCTGGTTGGCGAGGTAAACTCGCTGTTATCTTAGGTCTAAATGAGAATATTTATGGCGAACCAGCATATAAAATTGCTGTTGATGTAGGAACTAGTTTTTGTCCTGCTGCTCTTCTGGTTGATGAAAAGGATTTGCATAGATTAGGACTTTTGGAGAGTCTAAAAATAAGAAGAAGATTTCCTTCGAGGAATATTGTTAGCGGCGTGGAACTTGTTCATGAGACAGAACTTTTATAGCAATATCTCTTTTCGGCAAGCTTAAATCTTTTTCTATCTTTTTTTAATTATGCCAAGAGGAGAATTACGATTATTTGCATGTAGAGCAGGCAGGCATTTTGGAGAGAGGGTTGCGGATGAATTACTTTCAAGCGGCTGCAGTAAGAGGGGGCTGGAGGTTTATTCTTTTAAAGAATTTGAATGTGGAGAAAATAAGCAACATGGCATTCTGGAGAGTGTGAGGGGAGCAGATGTTTATCTTTTTCAATCTGGTTCTAGAGACTTAAAATCAGGCACTTCTGTTGATGACCAGCTCATGGAGCTTTACAGATTTGCGAATGGGATGGAGAATGCAAATGCTGGATCTATCACAGCAATTTTTCCGTATCTCCCCTATTCAAGGCAGGATAAAATCTGGGAAAGAGGAGAGCCCTATAGCGCTGTTCTGACTGCAGCTCTTTTGAAAACTTCAGGAGTAAATAGAGTTATTACTGCGGACTTACATGCTGACCAAATAAGGGGTTTTTATAGTGCTTTGAAAATGCATATGGAGCCCATCCACGCATCTTATGTTTTTCTTGATGAACTAAGAAAGTTTTACAGCAAAAGATTGAATGATTTTGTTTTTGCTTCTACAGATGCTGGAGGAGGAGAAAGGGCAAAACATTACCAGAAAAAAGTTCCTGGAAGCGGGCTTGCTTTTGGGAGCAAGATTAAAAGTTATACGGCTGTTGGAAAAGTTGTTGAAAAGGTAGATGTTGTGGGAGATGTTTCAGGAAGAGATGTTATGATTGTTGAGGATATGATTGATACGGGCGGCTCACTTCTTAGAACTGCAGAAATTGCGAAAAAGAAAGGTGCAAAAAGTATTGTTATTGTAGCTGCACATGGGCTTTTTAGCGGTGGTGCGGAAAGAAAACTGGGAAGGGCACATTCTGACGGCTTAATTGAAAGAATATGGTGCACTGACAGCGTTTTCCATAGCAGAGATTTTTTACATAATAACTCCTTTATCAATGAGGTTTCTCTCGCTCCTCTCTTTTCACAGGTGATTCAGAAACTGCATCATGGTGATGGTGTGAGCGAAGTTTATCGTGATTAGTATAAGAGGAATAAGATTGTTGGAAGAATTAAACAACCGATTAGTGTTACTTTGCTGATTCTCTTTAATTGTGGGATGGTTCCAAGAGCTGTTGATGTGATTAGGACAAGCAATCCAAGCGGCTCAGAGATTATTGTTACTAGGATAATTATGACCAGCAATGCGAGAATGCAGATTAATTGATAATTAATTTTTGTTATAATCCTTGAGAAATATCTAGCCAACTTTATTGTGATTATTGATGCTGTTGACGCCGCTATTAAAGCTGTTAGAATAAAAATTGTTATTTCCTTAATTTTTATTTCTGGCAATAACCTTGAGATTACAACTAAAAATCCTGAACGTGTTTTTTCTATTGAGAATAAAGCAATTAGAGAGAGCATTGCGAATGATGCTGAGGTGAACCCCGTTAGGATGAGGAATGTATTTCTTTTTAATCTTTGGAATGAAGATGAGATTGCTGATGATTGGGATGATGAGACTGAAGGGAGGAATCCCAGAGTGATTGATGACAGAAATCCCAGAAAAATCGCTTTTATGAATTCTTTTTTCTCTATTTTCGGGAACTCTATTATTTGCTGAGGGATGACCGGTTTGTTTTTTATACTTAAAATTAAAATGCTTGTTCCGAATAAACCCGATAATAACGGCAGTAATGGCTGTTTAACATCTAGATTTAGGATGATTAATCCTAAGCTTCCCGATAATAAAAAAATGATTAAAGCTGGAATTTTTTGCTTTTCTTTTAGAATTAAGAATATTGAAGCTATTATTAATATGAATGGGATGAATTTTGAGATTAAAGGATAGAGTAACTGAGAATAAGGAATGAGCAATGGGAATAAAATGGCAAAGGTGATTATCGAGGAGAGTGCCCCTAAAATGAGATAGATGACGGCTTGATATGCATTGCCCTGCAACAATAATGCGTGGCTCGGCAAGGATGCTAAAGCGTAATCTTCGTTGGGAGCTCCAAGAAATGTTGAAGGAAGAATATCTAGGAAAATATGGGTTATGGCTATTGAGATTATGAAAACCGATATGGTTAATGGCTCGAAATTGAGCAAGAGAAATGCTGAGATTGAGAAAAGAAGTGCCGCTAAAAGGTTTATATGGAATCCTGGAAGCAGTCCTGTGATTACTCCTAGAAAGATTCCCAGGAAAATCGCTAAAAATATTTCAAACATCTTCTATTTCCTTTGCAATTATTTCTAATTGATTGTTGTAGAGAGTTACTGTTCCGAGAACTTTTATTTGTGCACTTTTTGGAGAATATTTTTCCTTGAATGCTACAACATTTATGAATTCGTTGTTTTGTTTTAAGGTGATAAAATATGCTTCTGGAGTTGAATCTATTTTTTGGATTGTGCCTTCTACAATAACTTGAGAATCTATTAACTTATTGTTGAATTTTGAGAGTGGAATTTCCTTTGGCTGTGAAAATTCATAGTTAGAAGAGATTATTAATCCGGCAATACCTATGATTGCTGCGGCGAGGCAGATTTTTATTAAAAATGATTCTTGCACATTTTCTTTAAGATAGGCAGGTTTTTAATTGTTGTTTTTCTTATAGCCTTATGAGAGCTTTTATTGCTGTTGAACTTTCCAAGGAAATTAAAGATTATTTGCATGGACTGCAAGAAGATTTTAAGAACAGACTGAAAAAAGAAAAAAATAATGTTAAACTTTCGTGGGTTGCCAAGAAGAATTTACATTTAACCTTGAAGTTTCTTGGGAATGTTGATGAAAAAAAAATTGAAGAAGTTAAGAAAAGATTAACTAAGATTGAGATAGAGAGTTTTGAGGTTTACCTTGATAAGATTGGTTTTTTTCCTAACGATGATGATGTTAAGGTGATTTATATTGGATTGCAACCGGAAAGCAAGATAATTAAATTGCAGCAGAGAATAGATATGGAGCTTTTGGAATTATTTAATAAAGAACAGGGATTTCACGGACATGTGACCATTGCGAGGGTGAAGATGATTAAAGATGGAAGGATTGTTAATGAGCTTCTTAATGAAAAAGTTGAGAGGAAGAAAATGATTCTAGAAGGATTTCAATTGATGAAAAGCGATTTGAAGAAAGACGGACCGAGTTATACCCGATTATGGGAAAAGAAAAGTTAAAAGTGTATCTTGAAGTATATAAGATAATATGCTTCTTGATGGTTGTTTTTTATTAACATAATGTTTATAACTAAGAAATATCTTTTTTTATTTTTAGATGGATTATGGAAAAATCTAAAAGATTGGTGAAAGGTTGTTCTTTAGGATTACAAACACATACATCCGATTATCCTCTTGGGTGGGTTGTTAAATCTGAAGATGATTTAAAAATCTTGAAGGAGATATTTGACGGGAGAAGAACTAAATACAGTGTTCTTGAAATTTCCCTGCCAGAATTGCTTGGGGAGGATTTTGTTGACGAGGTTGAAGTTCAGAGAGTTAGAGAAGGATTGGATGTTTTTCTTGTTTATGACAGAAATGGAAAATTTCTTGAGAGTCTTAACGGGAAAAAAGATAGATTTAGAGAGGTTTATTGATAGACTGCATTAAACAAATTTTTAATCTCTTTGGCTCTTAATTTTCCAACTCCTGGAACTTCCTGTAATTGTTTTTCTGATGCCAGGATGATTGATGAGACTGATTTGAAATGCGACAATAGCGACTTAGCAGTCAATACACCTATTCCAGGAAGGGATTCTATTAAATATTCCTGCTGTTCCTTTAATGTTAGGGGTTTCCTTTTTGATAATAAAGAAATTGGTTTTTTTGGCTTTTCCAGGCGTTTTGTTAATGTTTCTATTAGTGCTGCTGTGTCCCCTATTGACCTGGTTTGAATGATAGGGATTTGCAGGTCTAGAGCTATCGCTAACAACATCCCTCGGATTGCATTGGGGTGGAAATTGCGAATTTGATAGAAATTATCCTGACCCTCTATGATTAAAAAATATTGCTGGAAATGTTCTTTGATTTCGATTAATTGAGTGAGAATTCTTTTGTCTATGATTGAACTTAGAAAATCTTCCTGAGTTTTTCTTTCGATTGCAATTGAAACTTGCTGCTGGTTATAATCCATGCCGGTTATGATGATATCAGCTAGAGCTAGCTGTTTTACTTTTATTGGCATTTTACGTTTTTCTAATTCTAAGATTAATTGCTTTTCTCGATGGTCTATTATTAGGTTTGTCATAGTGTTGATTGTTTTTCCTTGTCTTGCATGTTGTAAAGGATATTTTTCATTTTTGCTTCGTCTCTTTGAGATTTCCAATAATATGCAACATCTTTGCTCCCAGCGGTCATGAGGTGGATTATTTTTCCTGATTTGAGGCGAGCAACACGGCCCGTTCTTTGAATTCTTCTGATTGCTGACGGGACTGCATCGTAAAATATTGCGATGTCCAATGTGCCTATTGATAATCCTTCTTCACCGATTGATGTGCAGATTAAAACATTATAAACGTTTTTTTCGAATTCTTTTATTACTTCGACTTGCTGTTTTTGACTCAATCCTGATTTTTGCCCGATTAATATAACCGGTCTTATTGCAGTGACATTCTTTATTGCGTTTAATATTTCATTTATTGTGTCTCTGAAATTTACAAATACGATTATTTTTGAGTTTTTGTTTTCTTCTAATTGAGAGCTGATTATTGAGGATAAAGAGGAGATTTTTGGGTGTGTTTGCTTCTTAGATAACTCTATTAACTGCGAGTATGCCAATCTGATGTAAGGGCTGATAAGAATTGATTTTGAAGCTTTGCTTGTTTCTTGTTCGATTTTTTTTAAATAATTTATTGTTGTTGTTATTCCTTGGGTTTCGAGAATGTCTATAAGATGCGATGTTTTTATTAATAAGGTTGATAATGAAATTCCATGGAAAGCTATCGGGTTTCTCCTGCTTAACTGAGAGCGAAATTTTATTTGCAAGTCCAAGAGATCTTTTTTGTTGATAAGATTTAATGGTTTTGTTACTCCAAGATGTTTTAACTCTTTTAATTTTGATGTATGATACTGCTTTATTTTTGCTATGATATTTAATAATTGTTCGTCCAATGGAATTGTCAGCCAGGAAACATGCTTTTCTTGGAGATACTGCTTTACTTCCTGGTCGGTTCTGATTTCCACTTTTTCTATGCTGAGATTTTTACAAATTTCATTTATTTTTTTTTTGTTATTTCCTGGAGAGGCTGTTAATGCGAGCATGTGATGACCAGGAATATTTTGATACGTTCTTGAAATGTTTACATATGCATAATTTTGAACTGCGTGATGGGCTTCGTCAAATACGATTAAGATTACGTCTTCTAAAGAGATAAGATTGTTTTTCAAATCGTTGTTGATACATTGAGGGGTTGAGAAGATTATAAAAGATTCTTTGAACAATTTTTTTCTTTGCGATGGCGGGATTTTTCCAGTGATTAATGAGACTTCTTTTGATTCAAGATTTGAATGATGAAGAAAATAGCGATGGTGCTGTGAGATTAAAGGTCTTGAGGGGGCGAGAATAATAACTTTTTTTGAGATGTCCTGGGAGAGAAAATGCAGGGAAAGCTTTAATGCAATTGCTGTTTTTCCCAAGCCTGTTTCAAGAACAGCAAGAGTGTTGTGAGATTTTGCTGTCTGGAATATTGATTCTTGATATTCTCTTAAGGTTAGATTTTTGAGATGGAACATTTTCAATAGTTTTTTTAAGGTATAGGTATTTAATAGTTTATGATTGCGAGGTTTTTAGGGATTTTGGATTTTTTGACAGCCATAAGCATTGTATTCCTTGCATTTGGGGCTGAAGGATTTGCTGTTCTTATGGCTTTGATATTATTGGTTAAATCTTTGATTTTTATAACCTCGTTTGCAAGCTGGATTGACATTCTTTCTGGAATTGGAATTCTTGTTTGTGTTTATTCTGGGTTTAACCCAATACTCTGGATTGTGTTTTTATGGTTATTGCAGAAGGCTGTTGTTAGCTGGTTCTCAGAGTAACAAACCCTTTTCAAAAAAGTGTTTGTATCCCCAAAACGTCGAAGTCAAAATCTGAAGTTTTTATCCACTATACTCTACGTATCTAAAATAAAATAAAGCGAAGATTAATGATAAGATTATTGCTAATGGGATTACTATTAGAGGGGTGATGATTGGGATTAGCAAGATTGAAACTCCCATTAAGATTACTGTTAACACCCACAGAGTTCTTGCTCCGAATGCTATTTTCCCCCCTGGAAGATTTGGCAAGGGCAAGAGATTCCAGACTATTAGCCATGTTGCTATGATTACTCCTTTGCTTAAAGATAATAGCGAGAATACCGACAACAAGAGCAATAATGCGAATAATCCAGAAAAAGCTATTTTAGCTTCTTCTAGCTGGGTTACGTTTCTCCATCTATAACCAAGCCTTGAGGTTGATGAATCAAATGAGAATATTGAGGTTAGGAAAAATTTCCCTGATGATGCCAATGCTGCGAATATTGCAAGGATTACTCCTAAGGGGATTTTACGTATTAGTTTTGGAACTTCTTTTCTCTCCATTGTTGCCTGCTTATTGAACCAAACCCTGGAGATGTAGGCTAGTCTAAATTCTACTTTGGATTCATAATAATAAGCCAGAAGTTTGCAGGAGAAGACAAAAGCAAGAAATGAGATGCTTACTAAAATGAAAACATACGCAAGATTTCTCAACCAGAGATTCCAGATAAATTTTGGATTGCCATCGTTGAAACTAAAAATTAATGTTAATACTGCTATTGTTATGATTATTGCTATTGGCTCTTTTGAGGAGTTTTTTGATTGCATCTTCATGGCCCAGACCTACAACTGCGAGTATTTTCGCATCTTTGTATTTAGATGACAGAGTATATAGATTTTTCGCCATTATTTGATTGCGTTCTTCAATTAAGATATTGTAGACTGATGGGTAGCGGGAGCTTACAAATGAGAGCATTTTTTTTACTGTTGATTTCGGGGGGAGCTTTGAAAGGTCGAATGGCTCAATTAATGGCTTTGAGAATGGGGATTTTATTATGTCTAAGAGGAAGTTTAGCTTTTCTTTGAAGGTTACCTGTTTTGAGAGCTTTTTTAGGGTTATTTCTATTGGCTGGTCGATTAGGGCTAGTTTTAGATGATGTTTTTTTGCGAGCCTCACTGCCTGTTTCATCTCGTCTCCTGGAGAGACTCCTACTGCTTTTCCCAATTTGTGCTCTATGTAATGGCCTATTAGGTTGAGAGTGAATGATTTTATCCCTAGATGCTTAATATCTCTGAAAGAGGGGTTCTTTTTGTGAAATAGTGAATGTAACCTTGATTTATCCAGTTCTATGGCTATTATATCTGGGGGGGTGTTGGCTACAAATTGAGTGATTTCATTGATACTTTGGGTTGAAATATGAGATGTGCCAAGAATATGTATGTTTTTGCAAGTAAGCATGCCAGAAGAGAAATCTTTAAATATTTTAATGGTTTCTAATTTCGAGGAGGTTCAACATGCTAAAAACTAAACGAGTAACAGAAATTTACGATTTAAGGGTTTTTACTGATGATGGTAATTATTTCGGAGATGTTGAAGAGAGCATTATTTCTTCTAATAAGCTGTTTGGGTGGAGAATAAGGTCTACTAAGGGAAGCTATCTGAGCAAAGTGCTTGGTGGAGCTAAGGGAGTTATCGTGCCTCATCAACTTGTCAAAAGCATAGGAGACGTTATTATTGTTAGTAAGGCTGCTGTTCCTAGTTACGAAAGTGATGAAGAACAGGCTGAAGGACAGGCAAGTGCTAATCCTGGAAAATCTATGAATAGATAAGGAAATATTTTCCTTACTCTTATTTCTTATTGTGAAAAAGAAAACTTTTATATAGCTAGTAGAGATTTCTATAGAATATGGTTACTCCTCTCGGCAAGGCTGTCCAATTTTTTAAAGACTTTGGATTGTTTGACATTGTTTTACCTTTTTTATTGGTATTTGCGATTGTTTATGCTGTTCTGGATAAGACGAGAATTTTAGGACAATATACTTACAAAGGCGAGTCTTATCCTAACAAAAATCTGAATGCTGTTGTTGCGTTTGTTGTTGCCATGTTGGTTGTTGCTGCAGCGAATATTGTTGGGGTGATTAATGAGGCTTTGCCAAATATTGTTTTATTGCTTGTGGTTTTGGTTAGTTTGTTGTTACTTGTTGGGGTGTTTTTTAAGACGGGAGAATTGGACTTGGGAACAACGCATAA
This sequence comes from Candidatus Nanoarchaeia archaeon, assembly GCA_035288805.1. Lineage (GTDB taxonomy): Archaea > Nanobdellota > Nanobdellia > SCGC-AAA011-G17 > GW2011-AR20 > DATDYH01. Next base: position 7,046 of record DATDZG010000002.1, on the reverse strand, counting down.
AACTACTGTTGGGATTTTTATTGGATTGATTTCTATTGGGGTTTTATTGATATTTTTGGGAGCCATTAGAAATGAAGACGGGAAGAGCTGGCTGGAATGGGTTTTCAACTGGATTATTGAACAGTGGCAGGGACCTATTTTTGCATCCCTATTAATTTTTATATTAGCTATAGCTACTATTGTTTGGTTAACTAAAGCTGGTGGGGATAAGACTACTGCTAAGAGACCTGGAGAATAAGTAAAAAATATAGATTAAAAAAGAGGATTAAATGGCAGAGTTTTTTTCTTTTGTAAAAGAAAAAAATTTGGAACACAAAAGTTGTAAGACAACTTTTGTGCGCCATCTTTCCTTGGAAAGATTAGCGAAAAGAAAACCTAAGAGAAAAAGATGGACAAGAAAAAATAAAGAGGGGAGATGGCTGCAGGATTTTATGACTTGTTTACGCAATTGCAGGGAAGCGGGTTCTATGAGTTTTTACTTCCATTTTTATTGATATTTGCTGTTGTTTTTGGAATTTTGGAGAAGAGCAGAATCTTTGGCGAGGGTGCTAAAGCGATTAATGCGGTTATAGCTCTTGTTCTTGGATTATTGATTACAAGCCAGTTTGAAGTTGTAAGAAGCCTGACAACTTTTTTACCTAGAATGTCTTACTTTATTATTATAGCGATGATGTTTTTGATATTTATTGCTTTATTTGCAGGAGATATTAGCGGGGGATTTAAAGGATTTGTGCTGTTCTTTGTTGTTATAGCTGGGCTCTTAGGATTGTATTGGTCTTTGGCACCTGTGATGGGATTTGATGTTCCTATATGGCTTGATGATAACTGGCCTACTTTGACTATTGTGATTACTGTTATTGTTTTGATTGTGGTTGTTGTTAAGGGAGGAGAGACTTACACTGATGCAGAGCAGAAACAAAGAGTTCTCGAAGCGAAGAAACTTGCTCGGGATAATAGGTGGAATAGCTGGATGGGAAGAGGAAGTGGTGGTGCTGGAGGAACAGGATAATGGCAACACTACTTGATACAAGCTTATTGGCATACTTATTACCCGTGTTTACTTTCTTATTTATTATGATTGTTGTGTTTGCTGTGATGGACAAGTTTAAACTTGTTGGAGATAATAAAGGAATACACTGGGCTGTTGCTTTTTGCATTTCATTTATCTTTTTATTCTCCTCGGATGCTGTCAAATTTGTAACTTTGCTTACTCCGTGGTTTATTTTATTGGTTGTGTTTGGAATGTTCCTTGTAAGCTTCTTTATTTTTATGGGGGTGAAGGAAGATTCTATTGCTTTTGCTGTTAAAGACCCTAAAGTTGTCTGGGGTGTTATTGGAATTAGTATGCTTGTATTTTTCATTGCCCTTGGAAATGTTTTTGGAGATGTTTTTTCAGGGCAAAGTGCTCCTGGAGAAGGAGGAAGCGGGGTAATTCAGGGAGGGACCCCTGTTAGCGAGGGGTTGAAAGCTATTGTTCATCCAAGAGTATTGGGAGCATTATTTTTATTGATTATCGCTGCACTGTCGATTAGATTGATTTCTGAGCCTAACAACTAAACAATTTTTTTTCTTGTAAGCACAAGTTGACTTGTCAAGAACTGAAGTTCTTGAGCACGCCAAATACCAAGAACCATGTTCTTGGGTACACCCAAAATCCCTATGGATTTTAGTGTTCCGAAGGAATTTTAGCGTGTCAACTGTGCCACAGTTCACTTGTGAACTTGTGGAAAAAACATTGTATTTAAAAAAGAACAGAGTGGAAAAAGAAAAAGAAACAAAAATAAACATTTAAGATAAAAGAAAAACATTTTATAGTTATCTTGAATAATTAAAATGATGAAAGTTATTCTTTATATGGCGATGAGTGTCAATGGGTATATTGCTCAAGAAGATGGGGATACTCCTTGGTCTGAAAATGAGTGGAAGAGTTTCAGTCAAAAGATTAAACTTATTGGGAATCTTATTGTTGGAAGAAGAGCTTATGAAATAATGAAGAACCATGGCGAGTTTGAGAAGATTGGGAATCCTTTGGCGGTGGTTGTTACTCACAAACCTTTGCAAAATAAAGAGAATATATTTTTTGTTAAAACTCCTGGAGATTCTTTAGAACTATTGAAAGGAAAGGGTTTTACTTCAGCGCTTGTTGGAGGGGGAGGAAAGCTGAATGCAAGTTTTATGAAGGAAAATCTCGTTGATGAAATTTACCTTGATGTTGAGCCTGTTGTTTTGGGTAAAGGGGTTAAGCTGTTTGATGATGGTGAGTTTGAAAAGAGCTTAGAACTTCTTGTGATTAAGAAGATTTCTAAAGATGAGATACAATTGCATTATAAGGTTAAAAAATAGCACTGTTATAACTCTTTAATTTCTTCTTTTATTTTGTTTAATTGCCTGTTGAAGTACTGTAAGGTTATTATCCACGCCAATATAAGCAAGATTATTAAATCACTTCTTGCCAGCCCATCGGGCAAACTTTCTGCGAAGAGAACATAAATAAAAGCAGTCCCGATAAGGACCATTGTGATATTTTGTTTGTTTAGAATAGAATTATATTCCAAGTCTTTGATGTTCTTTTCTTTTTGGTTTATATTCATTTTACTGAGCATCCAGAAAATACAAGAACGCGATGAAAAATATTATTCCACCTAAGATGAACGTGTTGAAAATTATGCTATTGCTCAGCCTGATTGATGGAGAAGACATCATTAATAATGTTCCTATTATTATCCCTATAATTGAAGAAATTCTTTGGGTTGATTTTCTTTTGAAGGGAAACATTTTATTTCTTTAATCTATCGGTGATTTTTTGCAACTCTTTGATGTTGGTTGTTAAGGGTTCTACGATTTTTTCAAAGACTTTTTCTAAAGCTTTCATCTCGCTATTGACTGAAGAGATGTTATCGTTGTACTCTGAAACTTTGCCCAGAACTGCTTTTTGCAGCTGGTTAAACCTGTCTTGAGTTCTGATTAATTCCTGCTTAATTGAAATTACATCCCGAGAAGTTCGTTCTTTCCACATTCCTAGGTCCCCAAATTTTTCAATGACTTGCCGCCATTTTTCTTCTACTATTGATTCTACTAACTCCTGAATTTGGTCCTGATGCTGAGGCTGGAGCTGCTGCTGAGAGTAATATTGCTGCTGGAGCTGCTGCTGATTTGATAAGAAACTTTGTTGTTCTTCGTGTTCTGGAGAAGGAGCTTCATCTACAAGCTCGTTTGATTGAAACTGCTGAATTTTAACTTGTGATTTTTCTTTTGATTCATAAGGGCTGCCGGCGTCTCCCTTAGAGCCCTTTTGCGCCCCTTTTTCTTTATCTGGAGAGTATTGATCTAACTGGTCGAGAATTGATGATAAATCTTCCGGGGAGCTAATGGTGCTTTTTGGTTTTGGTGCTGGTTCTATGTTTATCGCCTCTTTCTTTTTCTTTTAATTCCTGAATTGCTTTTTCAAGATCTTTTTGAGTAGCAAAATTTAATGGGCTCCAGAGGTTAATATACTTTTCTAATACTCTAACCTGGTCTTTTCTCGCGAATTGGTTTATCTCCTGGACAATATGGTTTGTTAAAATCCTTGCCTCTGATAATTCTGTTTTTAATGACTGAATTTCCTGATGGAGAATTCTGATTTCCTGGCTTAATCTTTTGTGGCTTTCCATTAAGTTCTGATTGAGAATTGAGAATCTATCCCGCATCAGAGAGTAGTCGGATTCAAGAATTCTTAATCTTTCCTGGGGGTTTGTTGAGAATTGATTCATCAATGCTATTAATTTGGCTGAGTATAAAAGTCTTTTGGGGTTTATATGCTGTTGATATTATAAGAAGTTTTTTATATCCTTTTTCTATTGATAAATCATGGAAAAAAAGAGAGGGGCTGTTTCTATAGCTTATGAATCAGGAATCCAAGTGCTTTATTTTAATCTTGCAGGAGGGAATTACCTTCCCAGCTTGGAAAGCAGCGGGGATACAATGGAGATGGTTATTGATGCTTTAACTGAAAATCCAGCAGTTATGAGGATTGTTTTTACACACAGAAGAAATTATATTTATGATGAGGAGCAAACAGCCTTGCTGCAGGAGATTGCAAAGATGTACAAATACTTGATGCAGCAGAAGGGAATACTGAACCTGGAGTTCAGCGAGTTTACAGGGTATTATGAAGAGGTTAAAAGTTTATGGAGATTTCAGATTCAAGGGATTGTTTTTCATCAGCTAAAACAGGATCCTATTGGGGCGTATGTTGAATTACTAAGAGTTGCAAGAAGAGAGAAGATAAAAATAAAAGATTCCAAGGATTGGCAGGAGATACAGTTAAGAACCAAGTACCTTGAAGTTTTACAATATTTACTGCAGGTTTTTGATAATACTTCGCTGATAGGGAAGGTTAAAGAAAATATTTCAGGGTATAATATAGGGGGCAGGGGGCTTTATTCAAGAATTTTCAGACCGATTATTACTCCTGATTTTTTGTATACCAGACTGATGGTTCAGATGCCCCTGGATGCCGAGCTTGTTGACAGCTATAATCTTGGCGAGGAGGCTGAGGTTAATCTGTTTAGACTTAAAAATGATGTTAAAATTTTATACCATATTACCCCTAAAGAATTTGCACTGCCCGAGGAGAAATATGAAATATTGGATATAGCGAGAAATTTACTCGGGAAACATCAGCCTGCAAAAGAGGAGTTTTTAGACCCTGAAAAAATAAGAAAAGGATTTTTTAATATTGGCAGAGGATTATTGCAGGAACTTGCTGAGCACAGAAAAATAAAACTGAGTTATAAAGAATTGGATGAGCTGGCGAATATTCTCGTTAGATATACTGTTGGATTTGGACTGATTGAGGTTCTGCTGAGGGATAAGAGAATTCAGGATATTGCAATTAATGGACCTATTGGTGAGAGCTGCATATATATCGTGCATCAGGAGCATGATGAATGCTCAACAAATATTATCCCCAATGTTGAAGAAGGAGAGAGCTGGGCTACTAAATTTAGAATTTTATCCGGGAGACCTCTTGACGAGGCTAATCCTGTTTTGGATACTGAACTTTTATTGGGATATGCAAGAGCCAGGGTTAGTATAATGAACAGGCCTTTGAATCCCAGCGGGCTGGCTTATGCTTTTAGAAGACATAGAGATAATCCATGGACTTACAACTTGTTTATCAAAAATAAGATGATGAATCCTTTGGCTGCCGGGTTGTTGAGTTTCCTTGTTGATGGGAACAGAAGCTTGCTGTTTGCAGGCACAAGAGGCTCTGGTAAAACCAGTTTGCTTGGGAGCACGATGATTGAGATTATGAGAAAACATAGAATAATTACATTAGAGGATACTATGGAATTGCCTTTAGATTCTTTGAGAAAACTTGGATATAATATTCAGGGGATGAAAGTTAGAGGGGCTTTGATGAAAATGAGCAATGAGATGGGTGCTGACGAGGGGATAAGGACTAGTCTTCGTTTTGGTGACAGCTGTTTGATTATTGGTGAGATTAGAAGTTTGGAAGCTAAATCTTTGTACGAAGCGATGAGGGTTGGGAGTATGGCCAATGTTGTTGCAGGGACTATTCACGGGGCTGACCCTTATAGTGTGTTTGACCGGGTTGTGAATGACCTTGAAGTTCCCCGAACTAGTTTTAAGGCAACTGATGTGATTGTTGTTTCAAACCCTGTTAAGAGTGCTGATGGACTTGAAAGGGACAGAAGAATATTGAGGATTACAGAGGTTAGGAAAAACTGGAGAGAGGACCCTTTGCAAGAGAGAGGATTTGTTGACCTGATGACTTATGACGCTGTTAAAGATGAATTAATTCCGAGCCAGGAATTGATTAATGGGGAGAGCGAGATATTGAAGAATATAGCTGGAGGGGTAAAGGAATATGTTGGGAACTGGGACGCTGTATGGGAGCAAATTTTATTAAGAGCCAGGATTAAAGCGAGGGTTGTTGAATATTCTTTGAAGATGGGGATGCCTGGATTGATTGAGGCTGAGTTTATTACCAAGAGCAATGATGCATTTCACAGTATAAGCAATACTGTAAGAAAAGAAAGCGGGAATGTTGATGCTAAAAGAGTTTTTAATCTGTGGGATAACTGGGTTAAAGATGATATCAAGAAAAGGTGAGTTTATGGTCAGAGAAAAAAAGAGTGTTAAATGGGTAAGAGATAATTTCTGGAATGTTTTGGTGATTATTCTTTTGTGGGAGATTTTCAAACTATTAATAAAGCTGATTGCTATGGGATAAGATGGATAGGTTAGAAAAAGAGATTATCAGGAAATATGGGAAGAAGCTAGATAGGGAGATTAAAATTGATGAGATTGATAAGCCTCTTGGTGACTATAGAGAGTTTAGAAAAGAATCTTTCAGCAGGAAAAGAATATTGTATGAAAGATTATGCAGGGTTTTTGGAAATTTTCTGAAGATAAAGCCCAATGCTGAAGATTATAACAAACTGAAAAAATCGATTGAGATTACTCATCTTGAGATTACTCCTGAGGAAGCTTATAGTTTTGGGACTTTTATTGATTTAGGGTTTATTGTGTTTGTTATTGCCATTAGCGGGCTGTTATTTTTTACTGTTGGGTTTGATTTTAGTTATTTTCTTATTGTGCTTCTCCTGATTATTATTGCTGCTTTTACTTTAAAGCCTTTGACAATGATTCCAAGGTATCTTGAGAATAAATACAGACTTAGAGCGAGCAATCAAATGGTTTTATGTATTTTGTATGTTGTGATGTATATGAGGCATACAAGCAATCTGGAACATGCTGTTAAGTTTGCCGCGGAGCATCTTGATGAGCCTTTATCTCTGGATTTGAAGAAAGTTTTTTGGGATATTGAGATTGGGAAATATTCTAATCTTAAAGAGAGCTTAGATTCTTATCTGGAAAGATGGAGAGATTCTAACCTGGAATTTGTTGAGGCTTTTCATTTGATTGAAGGGAGCTTGTATGAGCATGAGGAGAACAGAAGAATCGGGATGCTTGAGAAATCATTGGAGATTATGCTTGAGGGGACTCATGAAAAAATGCTGCATTATGCTCAGGAC
>DATDZG010000001.1:0-8709 GCA_035288805.1 Candidatus Nanoarchaeia archaeon | reverse complement strand
AAGAACAAGCTCAGAATACTTGAGCTTCCAATCCATTACAAAGCAAGGAAATCAGGAACATCAAAAGTAAGTACCTTTAAAACAGGATGCATACATGTGAGAGATATTCTTGATAAAATAAACAGGTATTACTTTTGATTTATTGTACTATCATCGCACAATCTTTTACATTTTCAACAAAAAGGGCTAGGTCAAACTCTTTTGCCCTTTTCTCACAAGCTTGTCTATATTTCCCAGGATTCTTTGATATTTCTTTAACAGCTTTTGTCAACGCATCAACATTAGCAGTAACCAACATCCCGGTAACCCCATCAATCACAGTTTCTTTATAGCCCCCTTCATTTACAGCAACAACAGGTTTTCCAGAAGCCATTGCTTCTAAGGGAGTAATACCAAAATCCTCGTCAAGGGCAGTAGTAATGAAACCCTTGCAATCCGCATATAATCCAAGAAGCTTTATTTCAGCAACCTCTCCCAAGAGGGTAACATTTGGTGGTAAATTTTGTAACTGCTTGAAATAATGCTCAGCATGGTCTCCCTTCGAATACCCTCCCACAATAACAAGCCTTTCATATGGAAGATTTCGAAATATCTCAATTTGAAGCTCTACCCTTTTTTCAGGGTATATTCTGTTAACACTCAGCCAGAAATCTCCATTCTTTTTATATCTATATCTTGAGCAATCAACATAAGGATACAAAACAGTTGCATCTTTCTGATAAAACATTTTTACTCTCTTCTGTGTATTGATGGAGTTGGAAAGAATCTTATCAACATGTTGAATGTATTTTTTTAAGAGAATAGTGTGGAATTTTACCCAGAAGATAAAGAAATTTTTTTTTATAAAATTTTGACGTTTTTTGAAAGTTTCGTATAAATCAAAAAATGCACGAATAGGGCTATGGCAATAGTAAATATTAGGTTTATGTTTCCTTGCAGCAAATACAGACCACCCTGTACTGAGAATGAAAAAATCATAATCTTTGCTGAAATCACATCTAGCAAACCTCAAAGAAGTAATAATCTGTTTAAATGGGGGAATCTGCGGGTTCCTCCCTAAAGAGATAATATTTACATCATCAAATCCCATCTTTTTAACAGCTTCCACATCAACATCAGTTGTAATTACATCAGCTTTCAAAATTCTCGCAATCATCAACGCAATTTTCTCTCCGCCGCCGATACACCCAAAATAATCATGAAATATTGCTGCTTTCATTAAACCTCCAGATAAAGACCTCACTGTTTGAATAGAACGGGATTAAAAAATCCATCGTTTTGTAACCATCAAAATTAATCTGTTTAAAGACATGGGGGGCATTAAGAACATCCAGCCCTCGTATAAAAGAATGCCTAGAGATAACAAAGTAGTTTACATGATCTCTGGAAAAAATAGCACGTATAGCCTCTCTATCTTTCTGATAATATATTTTTTGATAATCATCATTGGAATTGAAATCAGGTCCAACAACAGCAACATGGTCAAGCTGGGTTATCAGCGTATTAGCAACAAATACGTCAGAATACACAGTAGCGTTTTGAGGGATCATTTGAAGTCCAAAAATAAATTCTGGCGAGTAAGCTTCCAGACTTCTCGGAGGGAGGGTATGAAGGAAAATAGAGAAGAAAATCAAAAAGGCAAGGATTACAAATAAAGCGATTTTCCAAACATTCTTCTTAAGCAGAGGGAGGAACTCTCTCAAACTTATAACTGCGAATAAAGACCCATAGTAATCAAAAATCCTTGCAGAAACGTCAAATGCTGTAAAGAGAATAAACAAGGGAAAAGCAGTTAGAAAGTAGGAAAAAATAAACAGTTCTTTTTTCTCAAGCTTTCTTTTATTAGTGATAATCCTGTAAAGATAAACCGGAAGAAAAGATACGAGCAGCAGCCTGGCTGAAATGATAAGATAAAAATATGCTCCCCCTGGGTAGGATAGAATATAAAACACGAATTTCTGAAGAAGCAAAGGCACGCGATGAAGAAAATCAGAAAAAAAAGGCAGTTCATAAATCAGCCCAAAAGACACAACCGCTAAAAGAGAGCCTATAGCGATGAAAATAAGAAACTTATCTCGAGCACCATCTTCTTTTCGATAGAGATATGCATAAAAAATAAGCAGGAAGAAAGAAGTGAAGAGACCGACGAATGCAGGTGAAAGATCACTGTCAAAAAGGATGAAAATAATAATCATCCAAAACACAAGGTAAATCCACTTTCTTGTTTTTAGAAATTGAAAGCTCAAAAATAACAAAAGAGCGTAATACGCAAAAGTATGCACTACGACATTAAGAGTCGGATTTGTTAAATAAACCAATCCAGCAAATAACGCCAGAGAGACGCCAAAAAACCACCTATACAAAAAGAGAGTAGCAGCTAAACTGACGATGGTCCAGAAAAAAAAGTTCATCCATTTTGAAGGAACAAGGGCATTGATAAAACTCCCAAGGAGGTTATACGTTGAGTGGTGCATCTCATTAACAATATTTTGAATATAAGGAGAGTCAATATTGGGAGCTGCACCCTGAAAGGCATAACCTTGAATAAAATAACTCTGAAAGCAATACGAACAGGTTTTTTGAGCCCAAAGGGATGTTAGAACAGAAGCCAGAATAACCATTCCTAAAATTATAAAAGCAAAATGCTTGTTTTTCATTTAACCCTCAGTTTTTCATGTTCATGTAAACTTAAAAAATAGTTCTCTACAATCTCAGCTATATGCTTGATATCAAAATCCCTTAATAGGATTTTTCTGCTATAAGGAATTTTTATACAATCTTGTATTGCTTTTCTTAACCCATTAACATCTCGTTTGCAAAGAAATTTCTCACCCACAAGATGTTTTGCATAGTTATACTTGCTGTCTGTTGTAATCACCTTGCATCCACATGCAATGGCCTCCAAAGCAGCCAATCCAAAACCTTCTCTTTCAGAGGGCAATACGAGAATATTAGAGGATTTCATATATCCATAAACCTCTTCCTCTTTTTCAAGAATCCCAAGAAATGAAACATTGTTCACTTGAAGATTTTCAGCAAGTTCTTGAAGATAAGCTCTTTCAGGTCCATCCCCAATAATCCCAACTTTAAACGGTAGATCCTTAACAGCATTAATCAGGATATCTACCCCTTTTTCAGGAATCAATCTCCCAACAAAAAGGATGTCAAATTTTTGAGAAGAAGGTTGCACTTTTTTAATCTTCTCCAAATCAACCCCGACAGGAATGCATTTGGATTTCACAGGCAGGTGCTTAGCAGTTGCAGGAGATAATACAAGCTGATGCTTGGTTAATCTAAAGCAGAGCCATTCGATAAAAAAACCAAAATACCCGAAGATTCCCAAATTTCTCCATCGCTCTCTCCAAACCTCAATCCACATAATTACAAGGGGCTTTTTCTTCCATAAACAATACGCCTTGCTAACAAAGCAGGGAAAATAAGGAAAATTTTCACATTCAACAATATCAAAGTCATAATTAAATAAATCTCTTGCAAGATGAAAACTAAAATAGATAGGCTGAAAGAAGGACCTTCTGCCTGATTTAGCATATAAAGGAACAGCTTTGCAAACCCCATGCAATGTAACGTCATCACGAATGATCTTATTGTCGCCTCGCCAGTATTTCATTCCGAACACATGGACCTCATGATTCTTACTTAACTCTCTAGCCACATCATAGATTCTCTTTTCTCCCCCGCCTTTTACATAAGGATAGACGGCATCGTATACAAAAGCTATTTTCATTTACTCTTCTTTAAAGAACAAAGATAGCAATTCTTAAGAACTTTACCTTCTTCCATTTACAGAGCTTTATTCCAAAGAATACAAATGAAATGCCTGAATCCATCACGAAAAGAATGTAGCTTTGAAACACCCTTGCGAGGGTGGTAGGTAATAGGGATTTCATAAATTCTATAGCCAGATTTAACGGTTTTTATTATCATTTCAAGTGCAAATTCCATCCCTTTGCTTCTAAACTGAACATCGTGAAGAATTTTCCGTCTGAATGCACGATAACCACAATGAGTATCACTAAGACTTGTTTTATACACATAATTGAAAAGTGCATTCAAAATAGGATTCCCAACATATTGATGCAGCCACTTCATCGCACCAGGAAGAATCTCCCCTCTAAAACGTGAACCGATAACAAAATCATATCCTTTATCCAGAGCATCAATAAATCTAGGAATCTCAAGAAAATCATAGGTATTGTCAGCATCCCCGATAATGATATATTTGCCATTCACAAAAGGGAAAGCTTCAAGATAAGCATTTCCATATCCCTGCTTGCCATGCCGAATAACTCTTACCCCCAATCCTTTTGCAATTTCAGCACTATTGTCTGTTGAAGAATCAGAAACAAGAATCTCCCCATTTATTTTTCGTTGCCGGAATACTTTTTTAATCTTTTGGATGCAGTCTTTTATCGTAAGCTCTTCATTCCTGCAGGGAAGTATAACTGAAACATCAATCTTTTCCATGTTATAAAAAGCAGAGCAAGCTATATAAATTGTATTAAAGGCGCATAAAAAACCTTAAATACTTTGTTCCAATTAAAGTTCTATGCAAAAAAAGACAAAGGTGATTTTGATTGTTCTTATTGTCATTTTAGCATTAGTTATAGCTCAGTTTATCTTATCTTCAAATGGAATCAACATCTTCTCTCAGCCCCCGGAAGCAGCAGTTCGTGTCGAAGTTACTGGCTAATCAAAAAAGGTGAATCAAATTTCAAAGAACCATTTCTTGGAGGTTCAGGAAACAAATCAGTTTGAGGGTTATCCATTCTTTTTCTCCAAAGATAAAAATTTCCTTTTCTTCTAGCCTCAGCACCAGCAGTCCAAAAAACAGAAGTAGCCAAAGCACCATCAACCCTTCCATCAGATAAAAACTCAGGAAATTGCAATAAAAATTCTAAGGCATCTCTTTCAACCCTTTCATATTCTTCAGGAGAAGAAGAAACAATAACCGATTTCCCTTTTGACTTGCCATTTTTCCTTAGCTTAGGAATATATAGATGAGGATTTGAGACCGATATGCCCAGCCCTGAAAGTTGCCTAAAAAGATGCCTGTCTATAGTTAGAAGTTGATCCCCTCCAAGACACAGATACCAAAAAGAAGCCGTTTTATTGTTAATCCATTTAGTACCAGTTAATTCATCTCTCTTTTCAAGAGGACTAACAAGGTAATCAAGAGAAAATTGAGCAGCCCCTCCAGAATAAGATTTCAAAAAGTCAAAAGCAGGTTTATATCTATTTTCAGGCCAGAGCAAACTATTCTCCAAACCTTTAGCGTGCACAAACTCATCATCTTGAACTTCCTCAAGACTATACTTGCACAAATCCCGTGAAAACTTAACAGGTCTTTCAAAGCTCTGCCCTTGATTTGCAATGCAAAAAGCTAAACTTATCCAGCACATTCGTAAAGCATCTTCAGAAAATCCTTCTTCTTTTAGTAATCTCCCAGGCAAAGTGAGTTTATCCAAAACACCTTTCGCTTGTTCAATCAACCCAATTTCATTAAGAGGAATCCCCAGGTACAATAGTTGTTTATCACCAACAGAGAAATAATAATTATTTTTTTCTTCCACCATTATGGTTTACTCCAGACCAACTGATAACATTTCTTTCCTGGAAAATAGGAAGAACTCTCTGCTCGATATTAGCTCTTCCCCCCTTTGACCAAAACCCTCCTTCCCTAAGTCTGCCTGTTTTATAATAGCTGCCCAGCATATTCGGTCGGTTACAATCATCATACATAGGACAAACTGATTGGCACCACATCTCATCCCTTCTCCCACATCCATGCACACCCAAGCCCCATAATGCAGAATCTAAATCAATCACGCTTAACCCGAGCTCATCACACATCTCTCTCAAGAACTGAGCAAGAGGAGGGATAATCTCAAAATCAGAAATATCTTTTTCAGGCAGAGAAAGAACTCCAAGCGCATGCAACCCTCTAATATCGTGATGGTCTATCTTCACTTCCAAAAGATTTTCATTCGCATAATTATTAAGACCGTGTTTGATTAAAAAAATAAGATACAATCCAGATAAACCAGGACCAAATCTTTTGAATTCCTGCAATCTCTCTTTTGCTTCTCTTACATCGGCTACATCAACGATATTTTTTGCATTCCCCCCATATCTTTGTAAAAGCATTTCAGCATTAGTCTTAACATGTTCTGGATGATTATTCGCACCTCTGCACATCACCGCAAGGGTTTCTTCCAGAGTTTTTTTTCCTAATCCGACTGTAATTTCTGGCTGGAAAATATTTGGAAAATTTCCATTAGAGATTTCAGCGTATAATCTTCTCGCTTCTCTATAATGAGGCATAGACCTTACAGAATGGTCAGCCATTGTTACAAAAAACCAATAATTGTAATGCTCTTTCCCACCCCATTGAATCTCATTTGGAATAGGCAATTCAGGAAATAATCCTTCGTATTGAAAAATACCCTTCTTTTTTTTGTAAGCATCAACAAGCTCAGGAAAAATCTCCTTAGCCCTTTCTTTTGAAAGATGATAAGGTCTTGCCATTTTATGCATATCCTCTCCGTATCCCCTGAATAATGCTTGGAGGAACAGCAAGCATCTCATTATTTGCCAGCTTAACAGTTTTATACCCTGAAAAATGATGTTTGATATACTCTCTTATACTTGTCTGGAAAAGTTTTCTTTCAATCCTTGAATCATCTTTTATTCTATAGCAATTCCCTTCTCGCATGCGTAATAAATCTCCAATATCCCTCACAACCAAACCGCGTGGTTGAGGAAGAGAGAGCAAGCCATATCTGCTTTTTAATCTTTCACCAGAATCAGGATTTACAAGCCAATACCCTGCTTTAGGCAAACCAACATATTTTCCCTGGGCAATCTTCACACCACTCAAAACATTTTCTTTCACTCTTTTTCTTAAAGCCCCAGCACCAAGATAGAGTTCAGGAATCATCTCTCTAATCTTCATCCACCCATTAAACATCCCATTCAAGGGCATCACTGGACGTAATCGTGATTGGTAAAGAGTGCCAATCAAAGATTCTTGCAATTCTTTTCTCATCTCTTTAAACACTTCAGGTGCAGGAGCAATATCTTTTTCATCATACTCTGCTAATTTTGAAAGGCAGCCTTCGTATAAACAATCAATTTTATTCCCTTTAGGAAGAGTAAGATAAAGCTCCAGTTCACTCCCAGAAAACACATGAATCAAAGGCAGCCTAAGCTCAAGAGCCTTGACCATATGCACATCTTTCAACAAGGCAAGGAAATGAATAAACACACTCTCAGGCAGGGCATAATAAGACCCCATGTCAGGATATTCTTCAAGAATTTTTTCAACATTATCGGTTTTTGTCTTCCCCACAAACCTAACAGCTCCCTTTTCATAATTGTGAACCTCTGTAAAGTCTTTATTTTTTTCAGCATGAGCCATGTCAGCTGTTCTTTGTCCTCTAGAAATCTCTGGTATAGAGGCTTTATCTTTAAACCAAGCTTCCCTAAGAACATTAATATCCCAATCTTTTATCTCAAGAAATAAATTTAATCCTCTTTCTTGCACTTCATGGGAAAACGGTTCCCTCTCCAACCCAATGCTCTTCTGGGCAAGAGAATTATATTCATGAACAAACATGTAAAGCAATTTTAATGTTTCAGGTTTTTCATCCAAAAAAAGAAGCCTATTGACATCTTCAACCCCCCCTAATGTTCGAACAACCCGTGAATAATGAGAGGCATCTTTCTCAGGAATTAAAGGAGCTCCCCAGACAGCTGGAAAAGGAACTTTGCATCCAAAATAAAAATCAACAAGCAATCTCAATTCATCAGAATCAAACTTATATAAAACATTCTCTGCCAAATCCTCCCAGAAATTCAACTCCCCTTCTATAGGAATCGCAACACTTTCACATAACCTCATAGCCTCCATTCTTTTAGCAAGAAGCTCTTCCAGTCCCCCCATATTGCATCAAGGGGAGGAAATTTAACAAATTTTATAAACCCATCTCATTTCACAAAAGCATGGAGCATAGTTCTCATAGCCCACATCATAGCGGCAAAATCAAAATAAACATCTGGCAGATTCTCACAATAGCTTTTGCAATAATCCTAATAGTTTCAATCTTCACTCAAGGCTTTACATCATTTCAAAAACTCTCAGAAAAAAAAGCAGAAGAACTCGTTGTAACTTTTGTAAACGATAATATCCCTGGTGCATCGTCATCAATAGTTTCATCAGAAAAAACATCAGGAGTCTACAAGCTAAGATTATCAGTTAATGGTCAGGAAGGAGATTCTTACTTAACAACAGATGGAAAATTATTGTTTCCAACAGCCATACCTTTAGACCAGCCATTAAATACTCAAGGTCAGGATGCAAACACTCAGCCATCAGCGCCTTCAGGACCTGTTGATGTTGCTATTGGAAATGGAGCAGTGCTTGGAAACCAAGACGCAAAAACCACAATCATAGAGTTCTCAGATTTCCAATGCCCTTACTGTGAAAGATTCTACTCAGAAACATTCCCTCAGCTTAAGAAAGAATACATAGACACTGGAAAAGCAAAACTAATCTTCAGAAATTTCCCATTGAGTTTCCATGAAAATGCAATGCCTTCAGCATTGGCAGCAGAATGTGCTAAGGAGCAAGGAAAGTTCTGGGAATATCATGATAAATTATTTGAAAATCAGCAGGCATTAGACAGCAGC